>DVOR01000071.1 GCA_018713405.1 Candidatus Spyradenecus faecavium
CGAGCAAATCATTCGTGCGTGCTGCACGTTGACCCCTGCGGCTCATCCCGCAGGCACGCCCCATACACTACCACTTCCCCCCCATCCCCGTCAATTGCCGCCCCAAACCCTAAGGGGTCGGGGACGAAACCCTAAGGGGTTCGACCCAAAACCCTAAGGGTTTCGAGGCAAACCCTTAAGGGTTTCGGGTGGGGCGGCCTGTGGCCGCCCCGGAGAACGGAGAACAGAGCGTGCAGGCCCGAAGGGACAAACCTTCCACGGCTACGGAGAACAGAGCGCCCCTGTGGGGCGACTGGCAGGTTTCTTTTCCGCGGAAACGCAAGGGATGGGCGCGGTAGAGAGGCCCGTAGGGCCGAACGGTGAAGCGCCCAGGCCCTTGCGTTCCTTCGTGTCTTCGCGGAACCGCATGCCCCGCCCTTTCCCCGGGCATCGCGGGGGGCGCCGGAATCCCGGCGATGTGGTATACTGTCGCGCATGAAACAGACGAAAGTCATCGCAGTGGCCAACCAGAAGGGCGGGGTCGGGAAGACGACCACCGTGGTGAATCTGGCGGCGGCCTTGGCACGGATGCGCAAAACCGTCCTGGTGATCGACCTGGACCCGCAGGCGAACGCGACGAGCGGCCTGGGGCTGCGGCCGACGCCGGGCACCAGTCTCTACGCGGCCCTCACGGGGCAGACCTTCATCGGCGACGTCATCCAGGGCACGCCGTTGGAGAATGTGAACATCATCCCTTCGGAGCTTGACCTGTCCGGCGCGGAGCTTGAGATCGCGCGGCAGGACGACCATCTGCGCGTGGTGCGCGATCTGCTCGAGCCGGTGCTGACGGCGGGGGTCTACGACTTCATCCTCATCGACTGCCCGCCCTCGCTGGGCATCCTGATGACCGCCTCGCTGGCCGCGGCCAACGGCGTGGTGGTGGCCATGCAGTGCGAGTATTACGCGATGGAGGGCCTGCAGGTGATCACGGATGTCATCCGCCGCCTGCGCGAGAACGGCGCGAACCCGGCCATCCATGTCGAGGGCATCCTGATGACGATGTACGACGGCCGCACCAACCTCTCGGAGGACGTGGTGCAGGAGGTGCGCAAGCACTTCGGCAAACTCGTCTACAAGACCGTCATCCCCCGCAACATCCGCATCTCCGAGGCGCCCTCCTTCGGCCAGCCGGTGGTGGAGTACGACCCCTCCTCCAAGGGCGCCCAAGCCTACGTCGCCCTGGCGAAGGAATTCGCCGCCCGCGCCGCGCGCAACCAGCAGAACCAAGAGTGAGAAGACAGGAGTGGACATGAGCACCTACCTCAAGGATTATCCCGACGAAAACGGTTACTTCGGCCCCTACGGCGGCATGTACGTGCCGGAGCGCCTCAAGGAGGAGATGAAGAAGATCGCGGAGGCCTATTACACCATCGGCCGCTCCTTCGACTTCGTCTCCGAGCTGCGGCGCATCCGCCGCCACTTCCAGGGCCGCCCCACGCCCGTCTACTATTGCCGCAACCTGAGCAAGCAGCTCGGCGGCAACATCTTCCTCAAGCGCGAGGACCTCAACCACTCCGGCGCCCACAAGATCAACCATTGCATGGGCGAGGTCATGCTCGCGAAGTACATGGGCAAGAAGCGCGTCATCGCCGAGACCGGCGCGGGCCAGCACGGCGTGGCCATGGCCACGGCGGCGGCCTACTTCGGGCTGCCCTGCGACATCTACATGGGCGCGGTGGACATCGCCAAGCAGCACCCCAACGTCGTGCGCATGAAGATCCTCGGCGCCAACGTCATCCCCGTCACCGCCGGCCAGCAGACCCTCAAGGAGGCCGTCGACGCGGCGTTCGAGGCCTACCTGCAGGACCCGGAGAACACGCTCTACTGCATCGGCACCGTGGTCGGCCCCCACCCCTTCCCCATGATGGTGCGCGACTTCCAGAAGGTCGTCGGCCAGGAGGCCCGCGAGCAGTACCTCGACATGATGGGCGAGCTGCCCGACGCCGTCTGCGCCTGCGTGGGCGGCGGCTCCAACGCCATCGGCATCTTCTGCGGCTTCCTCGACGACCCCGTCAAGCTCTACGGCGTGGAGCCCCTCGGCCACGGCGCCAAGCCCGGCGACAACGCGGCCTCCCTCACCCTCGGCAAGCCCGGCATCCTCCACGGCTTCAAGAGCTACACCCTCGAGAACCCAGACGGCTCGGCCATGCCCGTCTACTCCGTCGCCTCGGGCCTCGACTACCAGTCCGTCGGCCCCGAGCACGCGTGGCTCAAGGACCAGGGCCGCGTGGAGTACGTCACCGCCGACGACACCGAGGCGCTCAAGGCCTTCTTCGCGCTCTCCCGCTCCGAGGGCATCATCCCCGCCCTCGAGTCCTCCCACGCCGTGGCCTACGCCATCCGCTACGCCAAGGAGCACCCGCACTCCTCCATCCTCGTCAACCTCTCCGGCCGCGGCGACAAGGACATCGACTACGTCGTCGAGCGCTACGGCCTCGGCGAGGACCTCTGAGCGCGCGCACGGCAGACAAAAAGGGCTCACCCGCGTGGGTGGGCCCTTTTGTTTGGTGGTCGGAGCGGCGGGATTTGAACCCGCGACACTCTGCTCCCAAAGCAGATGCGCTACCAGGCTGCGCTACGCTCCGCAAAAATCGCGCGTAGTATACCATATTCCCGCCCCGCCGTCTCACCCACCCACGCGACCCAGTGGTCTCCGGGGAAAGTTTGGGAGACACAGAGCAACACAGAGGAGAACAGAGGTTCACAGGGGCCTGCACGACGCAAGGAAACCGCAGATTTCGCAGATTGGGGCAGATTAAGGGCGTGCTACCGCACGCGGGACTGCCAGATTGGGGAACCGCCGATTCCGCCGATTGAAGCCGATTAGGGGCCGGCTACCGCCGGCAGGACTGCCAGGGTAGGAAACCGCAGATTGCGCAGATTGGTTGCAGGTTGGGGGCGTGCTACCGCACGCAGGACTGCCAGGAGGGGGCAATCCGTGGGCACGCATCCGGCGCGTCTCGCTTGGGCACGTCCGCAGGACGTGCCGGGGGTGCAGGGCGAACTTCGCCCTGCCGGGGCGTGGGGCGGCGCCCCACATCCCTCAATCCTCCCTTTCCTCCATTCTCCTTCCCTCCCTTCGCGTCTTCCCCGAGCGCCTCTGGCGCGCGGACGGGTCAGGCCCAGCGGAGGGGGGTGAGGGCGAGGACGCGCTCGAACTCGTCGCGGGTGCGGGTGAGCTTGAGGGCGTCCCAGAGGCGGTCGCCTTGCCGGAAGGTGGGCGCGAGATAGGCCCAGAGTTCCTTGAGGTGGCCGAGGAGGGCGTGGTCGCCGGGGGCGTCGGCGGCGTAGCGCGCGAGGAGATCGGCGTGCCAGGCGCGGAAGCGGTCGAGGTCGCGGGTGTCTTGGCCGGCGTGGATGGACTCGGCGAGGAAGGGGTTCGCGACGACGCCGCGGCCGAGCATCCAGCGGCGGACGGCGGGGAAGCGAGCGGAGAGGCGCGCGAAGTCGCCGAGGGTGCGGATGTCGCCGTTGTAGACGAGGGGGAGGGCGCAGGCGTCGGCGACGCGGGCGAAGGCGTCCAGGTCCACGGTCCCCTCGTACATCTGCCGGGCGGTGCGGGGGTGGACGCAGAGCTCGCGGAGGGGGAAGGACTGGATGAGGGGGAGGCGCTTGGGCAGGAGCGTGGCGTCGTCCAGGCCCAGGCGGACCTTGACGGAGAAGCGCCCGGGGCCGAGCTCCTCGCAGCCGGCGGCGAGCATCTCGCCGAGCACGCGTTCGTCGCGGAGGAGGCCGGCGCCGCGGCCCTTCTTGGCGACGAAGGGCCAAGGGCAGCCCGCGTTGAGGTCGACGTCGGCGTAGCCGAGGGCCTTCATGGCGCGGAGCATGACGCGGAGCTGGGAGGGGTCCTTGCCGATGACCTGCGGGACGAGCGGGAGGCCGGCCGGCTGGGCCGCGGGGTCGACGCCGCGCAGGATCTCGGGTTTGACGCGGGGGCCCTGCACGGTGGCGATGAAGGGGGCGACGGCGCGGTCGAGGCCCGAGAGGTGGGCCTGGAAGGCCTGGCGGAAGCGCAGGCCCGTCACGCCGCGCAGGGGGGCAAGGATGAGCTCGGGGCGGGGGGCGTCGGCCATCAGAGGTTCGCGAAGGGGTTGTTGGAGAAGCC
>DVOR01000072.1 GCA_018713405.1 Candidatus Spyradenecus faecavium
GTCGTCCTTCCATCGTCCAATGTGTCCGAGGAAGCGGGAAAGTGCTAATATAGGGCACGTCAGCGTCCTTTCTAGATGAGGTTGCTTTACGTCCCTTCATCTTAGCGAGGGCGTGCCACGCCCTTTCCTCCTCGGCGCATTACATTGTGCAACTTTCCTGAGGCCAAGCGTCCAAGCCGCCAACCTTCCAAGCCTCCTCATTATGGTATACTGTGCGCGATAACATGGAGTGCACATGAGACGATTTGCGAGCTTGATTGCGTTGGCGGCCGCGGCGGTCGCCGTGGGGTGCGCCCCGGAGACGCCCGAGCGCCTTTCCGTCGACGCGGAGGAGGCCTACGCGGCGGGCGAGTACAGCAAGGCCATCGCCGCGTATGAGCGGATGCTGGAGGTGTCCGGCGAAAGCGCGATGACCTACGCGAACCTGGCGCAGTGCGCGCTGGGCGCGCGCGATCTGGAGTATGCCCGGCGCTGCGCGGACAAGGCGTTGGCGCTGGAGGCCTCCGGCGCGACGGCCGACCGCGCGCGGGAGTTGCAGGGCATGGCCGCCGAGGCGCGGCAGGACCTCCCGGCGGCGACGCGGGCCTACCAGGGCCTGTTGAACGCGGAGGATGCGCGGCTCCGCACGCGGGCGCGTTCGCGCCTGGCGCGGCTCTACGCGCGGCAGAAGCGTGCGGACAGCGCGTTGGCCCTCTTGCTGGCCTCCTACGGCGAGGCGCCGCAGGACGCGATGACGCTCTACAACCTGGGCACGCTCTGCGTGAACGAGCCCCTGCGCCTGCGCCAGCCCGCGCTGGATTTCTTCCGCCTGGCGGAGCGTACCCTGCCGGCGGGCTCCCCCGAGCGCGCGAAGTCCAAGACCTGGATCACGCGCCTGGAGAGCAACCTGAACCGTCTGCGCCAGGTGCCGCCCAGCCCGGGCAACACGCGCAAGGGCGCGGAATACCTGCGCAAGGCGCGGGAGAACATGGAGCGCAAGCGGTGGCGCAGCGCGGAGGACTACGCCCGTCAGGCCACGCAGGCCGACCCCGCGAACTTCGACGCCGCCCTCGCCCTGGGCCGCATCTGCACCCAGAACAACCACCAAAGCGACGGGCTGAAGGCCTACGAGGCCGCACTGGTGCTCCGCCCCGACTCCCCCGAGGCGCGCCAGGAGGCCGCGCGCCTGGCCTACGCCATGAAGCGCTACGACGACGCGGCGGCCTTCCTGCGGCCCCTCCTCATCGCCCAGCCCAAGAACCTCGCCGCCGCCGACCTGATGATGCGCATCCTCTACGCCCAGCAGCGGGGGGCCGACGCGCGGGTGTGGGGCGAGTATTGCCTCTCCCTCATGCCCAAGCCGACCGAGGCCTACAAGAAGTTCGTCGACAGCCTGCCGAGGGGATGACGCATGATCGGTATCTCGAAACTCTACATGGGGCAGGCCGAGGCCTCCGACCCCTTGCGCTACGGGCGGCGGAGCGCGGACCTGCCGAGCCACCTGCTCCAGTTCTCCCGCGACAAGAAGCCCATCGTGGTCTGGAACGTGACGCAGCGGTGCAACCTGCGCTGCAAGCATTGCTACGCCGCCGGTGAGCCCGACCTCTCGAAGGAGCTGACGACCGAGGAGTGCCTGCGCGCCATCGACGGCTTCGCGGACTTCGGGTGCCCCGTGGTGCTCTTCTCCGGCGGCGAGCCCTTCACGCGGCCCGACCTGCTGGATTTGGCGGCCTACGCCCGCGAAAAGGGCCGCCGCGTGGTCTTCTCCACCAACGGCACGCTCATCACCCCCGCCCTCGCCGAGCGCATCAAGGCCATCGGCGCGAGCTACGTGGGCATCAGCATCGACGGCGTGCGCGAGACGCACAACGCCTTCCGCGGCGTGCCCGGCGCCTACGACCGCTCCCTGGCGGCCATCCGCGCCTGCCGCGACGCCGGCGTGAAGGTCGGCCTGCGCGTCACCCTCACCCATGCCAACGTGCGCGAGATCCCGGCCATCTTCCGCCTGATGCGCGAGGAGCGCATCCCGCGCATCTGCCTCTACCACCTGGTCTACTCCGGACGCGGCGCCAACCTCCGCGCCGACGACCTCACCCACGCCGAGACCCGCGCGGCGGTCGACCGCATCATCGACGAGACGAAGGCCGCCTTCGACGCCGGCTTCCCGCTGGAGGTGCTCACGGTGGACAACCACGCCGACGCGCCCTACCTCTGGCTCCGCATGACGCGCGAGGGCAACCCCCGCGCCGACGACGTCCTGCGCCTGCTGCGCATGAACGGCGGCAACTCCAGCGGCAACGGCCTCTCCTGCGTCTCGTGGGACGGCACGGTCTACCCCGACCAGTTCTGGCGCGACAAGCCGCTCGGCAACGTCCGCGAGCGTCCCTTCGGCGAGATTTGGGGGAACCCGCCCGCGGGCTCCTTCCTGGCCCAGCTTCGCGAGAAGCAACGCCACGTGAAGGGCCGCTGCCAGGGGTGCCGCTTCCTGCCCGTGTGCGGGGGCAACTTCCGGGCGCGCGGCGAGGCCGCCACCGGCGACGTCTGGGGCGAGGACCCGGCCTGCTACCTGACCGACGAGGAAATCGGGGGGACGCTGTGATGGACCTCTGGATGGGCCTCATCGGCATCGTCTTCTGCTTCTTCCTGCTGCGTGGCGTCATCCGCGGCTTCTCGGGCGAGGTCGCGCCCCTGCTCGGCCTGGCCGTGGCCGTCGCCGTCCTCTGGTTCGGCTACAAGCCGCTCCACAGTGCGGCCATGCTGGTGGTGGCGGAATCCGCCGGCGACGCGGCGGCCTTCTACAGCGCGCTGGCCGTCGTCGTCGCGGGCGTCGTGGTCTACCTGGCCATCGCCTACCTCGCGCGCGGCGTCATCTCCTTCATCCTGCCGCAGCCCTTCAACGCGATCCTGGGCGGCGTCGTCGGCGCGGCCAAGGGCCTCTTCCTGATCAGCGCGGCCGCGAGCGTGGTGTGGATGGTGCGCGACCGCGCCGACCGCTTCCAACAGCTCCGCGCCGACAACCCCGTCTTCGCCTCGGCCACCGACTTCTGGGCGGACCGCCTGCGCGGCGCGGCGGCGGACGCGTTGGAGAAGGCCGCGCCCCCCGCGGAGGACAAGCCGGCGGAGGAGGGCCCGGATGCCGGGCGTTGACGCCAGCGCCCTCGCCGAGATCAAGGCGCGGATCGACCTGGCGGACCTCATCGCGGAATACGGCGTCGACCTGCGCCGCACGGGGGCGACCGCCAAGGCCTGCTGCCCCTTCCACAAAGAGAAGACCCCCTCCTTCACCGTCAACAGCGAGCGCGGCTTCTACAAGTGCTTCGGGTGCGGCGAGGGCGGCGACGCCTTCAGCTTCGTCCAGAAGATGGAGGGCGTCACCTTCCTCGAGGCCGTGCGCAAGCTGGCCGAGCGCGCCGGCGTGCGCCTGGAGGAGCGCTTCGACCCCCAGGCCAAGGCCCGCGCCCGCCTCTACCAGATCAACCAGGAGCTCGCGGCCTTCTACCGCCGGTGCCTGCTGCAGACCGCCGAGGCCCAGGCCGCGCGCGACTACCTGCAGGGGCGCGACCTGTGGGGCGAGCCCGCCGAGCGCTTCGGCATCGGCTACGCCCCGGACGTCCGCGGCGCCCTCCTCGAGTGGGCCAAGCGCCACGGCTTCGCCCCCGACGAGCTCGTCGCCGCCGGCGTCCTCGCCCCGCCCCGCGCCCCCGGCGACGCCTACTACGACCGCTTCCACGGCCGCCTGACCTTCCCCATCCACGACCCCCAGGGCCGCGTCATCGCCTTCTCTTGCCGCCTCCTGCGCGAATCCAAGCACACGGGCAAGTACGTCAACAGCCCCGAGACCGACATCTTCAAGAAGGCCGACACGCTCTACGCCTTCCACCTGGCCCGCCCCAACATCGCCAAGGCCGTGCCCCGGCGCGCCATCGTCTGCGAGGGCCAGATCGACGTCATCCGCTGCCACGTCTGCGGCTTCCCGACCGCCGTCGCCTCGCAGGGCACCGCCTTCACCGCCGAGCACGTCGCCCTCCTGCGCCGCTGCGCCGACTCCGCCGACCTGGTCTTCGACGGCGACAAGGCCGGCGTCAAGGCCGCCATCCGCACGATGGGCCTCTTCCTCGCCGCGGGCCTGCCCGTGCGCATCGTCTCCCTCCCCCCCGAGGACGACCCCGACTCCCTCCTCCGCACGCAGGGCGCCGACGCCTTCCGCGCCTGCCTCGACGCCGCCGAGGACCCCGCGCCCTACCTCGTCCGCCGGCTCCGCCAGCAGGAGGCCGCCCCCGACGCGATGGACGCCGTCATGCGCATCGCCAAGGCCGCCGTCGCCACCGTCCTCGACTGCCCAGAGCCCGTCCTCACCGCCCGCTTCCTCCAAGACGCCGCCGCCGCCCTCCACCTCCCCGTCGAGACCCTCACCCAGGACCTCGAGGCCCTCCGCGCCGACGCCGCCGAGGCCGAGCGCAGGCGCGCGGCCTTCCGCGCACGCCAGGAGGCCCAGTCCGCACCCGAGCCCCAGTCGCCCACCCCCATCGACGACGGCTGGGCCGACGACGACGAGATGCCTGAGGAGCCCGTCTACCAGGAGGACCTCGGCGAGCCCGAGCCCGCGCCCCCCCTCGCCGACCTCGAGGCCTCGCGCAACCTCGCCGGCGCCCTCTGCGAGCTCCTGGCCCACCACTTCCACGAGCCCGAGATCATGGGCTGCCTCATCCGCCACCTGCCCCCCGCCTTCGTCCACAACCCCTACGCCGCCAAGCTCTACGACCTCGCCGTCGCGGCCTCGCTCAACGGCGCGAAGACCCTCAGCCCCCCCGACGACGACCCCGCCTTCAAGGACTACCTCGCGCGCATCTTCGCCGCGCCCGAGCGCATCCTCGCGGGCGGCGAGGAAATCACCCCCCTCTCCTACGCCCGCGACCTCGTCCGCGCCTACTGGCTGCGCGAGTACGAGCGCCGCACCCGGCTCGTCGACCCAGACTCCATCGAGGCCTTCGACCTCACCCAGTCCCGCAAGCGCCTCCAGACCCTCTCCTGGGAGGCCGCCGAGCCCTACCTCGACGCCCTCC
>DVOR01000073.1 GCA_018713405.1 Candidatus Spyradenecus faecavium
TACTGCAAGGGGCTGACTTTTTCATCTCCTTTTTCGGTTTGGCGCGCCGCCCCCCGGGGGGCGGAAGGGTGTCTCTTGTCTTCTTCATGTCTACTCCTTTGAGGTGCGCAAACACATTATTCACTTTCCACCTTCCAGTGAGCCGCGGGGCGGGCGTGGCACGGGAGGGTGGGTTTGTGCTATACTATAAGGAATAGCGAAAGGATTCTCGGACATGGATGAAGAGACGCAGGTGAGCCCGGCGGCGGATACGCGATTGACGTCGATCAACGTCGAGGAGGAGATGAAGAACTCCTATATCGACTACTCGATGAGCGTCATCGTGGCGCGTGCCCTGCCGGATGCGCGCGACGGGTTCAAGCCGGTGCATCGGCGCGTGCTCTACTCGATGCACGAGAACAAGAACTTCTTCAACGCGCCCTACCGCAAGTGCGCGCGCGTGGTAGGCGACGTGATGGGCAAGTACCACCCGCACGGGGACAACTCCATCTACGACACGCTGGTGCGCCTGGCGCAGTGGTTCAGCATGCGCGAGAAGCTGGTGGACGGCCACGGCAACTTCGGCACGATCGACGGCGACGGCGCGGCGGCCTACCGTTACACCGAGGCGCGCCTGGCGAAGATCTCCAACGAGATGCTCGCGGACATCGACAAGGACACCGTCGACTTCATCGCGAACTACGACAACACCACGGTGGAGCCGCGCGTCCTGCCCGCGAAGCTGCCGAACCTGCTCCTGAACGGCTCGCAGGGCATCGCCGTGGGCATGGCCACGAACATCCCGCCGCACAACCTGCGCGAGCTCTGCGACGGGCTCATCCATTTCGTGGCCCACCCGGACGCGCCCATCGACGAGCTGATGCGGTTCGTCAAGGGGCCGGACTTCCCGACGGGGGCGCTGATCTGCGGGCGCTCCGGCATCGAGGCGATGTACAAGACCGGGCGCGGCTCCATCACCGTGCGCGGCGAGGCCGAGGTCGTCCAGGAGGGCAAGCATGAGACCATCCTCATCACCTCCATCCCCTACATGGTCAACAAGGCGGCGATGGTGGCCAAGATGGCCGAGCTCGTCAAGGCCGGCGTCCTGGAGGGCATCTCCGACATCCGCGACGAGACGAGCCTGAAGGACGGCATCCGCGTGGTGATTGAGCTGAAGCAGAACGCCAAGCCCGGCGCCGTCATCCTCAACCAGCTCTACAAGCACACCGACCTGCAGACCACCTTCGGCGCGAACATGATCGCCCTGGACCACGGGCGCCCGCGCCGCATGACCCTGCGCGACTTCTTCCAATGCTACGTGGACCACCGGTTCGAGGTGCACACCCGCCGGTGCCGCTTTGAGCTCGCCAAGGCCCAGGAGCGGCTCCACATCGTCGACGGCCTGCTCATCGCGCAGGACAACCTGGACGAGGTCATCCACATCATCCGCGACTCCAAGACCAACGACGAGGCTAAGGCCAGGCTCTGCGCGCGCTTCGGCTTCTCCGACGCGCAGGTCACCGCCATCCTTGAGATGCGCCTGCGCCAGCTCACCGGCCTGGAGCGCGACAAGCTCCTGGCCGAGCAGGCCGACCTCCGCGCCAAGATCGCCGAGCTCCAGTCCATCCTGGAGGACCCCGCCAAGGTCTTCGCCCTCATCACCAAGGACCTCGAGGACATCAAGGCCGCCTACACCAAGGAAGGCGACCGCCTGACCAAGATCGTGCCCATGGCCGGCGACGTCAACTTCGAGGACCTCGTGGCCGATGAGCCGTGCGTCGTCACGCTCTCGCACCGCGGGTACGTCAAGCGCACCGCCCTCACCGTCTACGCGGCCCAGAAGCGCGGCGGCAAGGGCAAGAAGGGCGTGCTGATCAAGGACGAGGACTTCATCGAGCGCGTCTACGTGCCGCTGGCGCACGACACGCTGCTCTTCTTCACCGACACCGGGCGGGTCTACGCCGAGCGCGCCTTCGAGATCCCGGAATCCAGCCGCACCTCCGCCGGCACGCCCATCGTGAACGTCATCGAGGGCCTGCAGAAGGAGGAGCGCATCGTCGACATCCTCTCCATCCGCGGCTTCGACGAGGACCGCTCCATCACCTTCGTCCTGGCCGACGGCACCATCAAGCGCACCGCCCTGGCCGACTACCGCAACGTCAACCGCCGCGGCATCATCGCCATCAACATCGAGGAGGGCAACGCCCTGGTCAAGGTGGCCCTCACCAAGCCCGGCGACGTCGCCTTCATCGCCACCCGCGAGGGCCGCGTCAACGCCTTCAAGCTCGACGAGGTCCGCGAGATGGGCCGCGCCGCCACCGGCGTGATCGGCATCCGCTTCAAGGTGCCCGGCGACCGCGTCTGCGGCTTCGCCGTCCAGGAAGAGGGCGCGAAGATGCTCATGGTCACCGAGAACGGCCGCGGCAAGCGCAGCGACTTCTCCGACTTCTACGTCAACCAGGAGGACGGCACGCTCCGCCTGAACCACCGCGGCTCCATGGGCGTCATCGCCAACCCCGTCAGCGAGAAGAACGGCAAGCTCATCGGAATCGCCGCCGTCAAGGGCGACGAGACCATCGTCTTCCTCACCACCGCCGGCCTCATGATCCGCACCCGCGTGGGCGAGATTCCCACGCACGGCCGCACCGCCGCGGGCGTGAAGTTCCTCACCCTCCCCGAGGACGTCACCCTCGCCACCTTCTCCCTCGCCCCCGCCGAGGAAGAGGACGAGGCCGCACCCGAGAACGCGGAGGGCGCCCCCGCGCCCGAGACCGAGGGCGGCGACGCCCCCGCCGAGCCCGAGGCCCCCGCCCCGGACGGCCAGGACGCCTAAGGCGCCCGGGCAAGACCCATAAAAAGGGCGTGGCGCCGACCGGCGCCACGCCCTTTTCCGTTGCCGCTCCCTCAGGCCTCTTGGCGGGGCCACTCGGCGGCGACGAAGCGGGCCAGCGCCTCCTGCCAGGGCGGCATGGGCGGCAGGCCGCAGGCGGCGAGCTTGGCCTTGGAGAGGGCGGAGTAGTGCGGGCGCGGCGCGGGGCGCGGGTATTCCTCGGTGGTGCAGGGCGAGACGGTGACGCCGTCGAAGCCGGCGAGGCGGAGGATCTCGCGGGTGAAGCCGCACCACGTGACGACGCCCTCGCAGGTGAGGTGGAAGGTGCCGCGGAGCTCGGGCCGCGCGAGGAAGGCGGTGAGCGCGTCGGCCACGGCGTCGGTGGAGGTGGGGTTACCGAACTGGTCGTCGACCACCTTGAGGGTGCGCCCGGGGTCCTCGGCGGCCAGGCGGCGCATGGTGTGGACGAAGCTGGGGCCGCCGGGGCCGTAGAGCCAGGCGACGCGCGCGATGACTTGATCGGGGCAAAGGGCGCGGACGGCGTCCTCGCCGGCGAGCTTGGTGGCGCCGTAGACCGTGTTGGGCGCGGTGGCGTCCGTCTCGACGCGGTCGCCCGGGCGGTCCCCGGAGAAGACATAGTCGGTGGAGATGGCGATGAGGCGCGCGCCGGCGTGGGCGGCGGCCCGGGCGACGTTGGCGGTACCCTGCGCGTTGAGGAGGTACGCCTTGTCGCGGTCGGACTCGCAGGCGTCGACGTTGGTCATGGCCGCGCAGTGGACGACGACCTCGGGGCGGAAGGCCGCGAAGGCCGCGCCGAGCGAGTCGGCGTCGGTGATGTCGACCTCGGGGAGGTCGGCGACGAGGAGGTCGTGGGTGCCTTGCCAGTGGCGGACAAGGGTACGGCCGAGCATGCCGCGGCCGCCGGTGATGAGAATGCGCATGGCTTATCCTTTGCGGAGGGCGTTGACGTAGGACTCGTAGAGCTCCTTGCCCATGTAGCGGGCGATGTCGCGCTTGGGGGCGTCGAGCAGGTTGAGCACGATGAGTCCATCCACTACTGTACCAAAATCCGGGTCCACGTTAAAGGCGATGATCCTGCCGCCGAGCTTCAGGTACTGCCGGATGAGGACGGGCATCTCGCGGCGGCCCTCCTCAATCTCGGCCAACGCGTCGTTGACGTCCCCCTCGGAGGCGAGGAAGTCGGCGTACTCCGGGCTGCGCCATTCCACGAAGTGCTGACGCTTGGGCGGCAGACGCGGCGAGACCCACTTGGCGAGGTCCTCGTTGGAGCAGCGCGCCCGCAGGTAGGCGAGCAGGATGTCGCGCGAGGCCGAGCGGAAGTCGTGCGAGATGCTGACCGGCCCGAAGAGGACGGTGTAGCGTGGGTGGTTCGCCAGGAAGACCAGGACGCCGCGCCACAGGAGCAGGAGCGGCGCGAAGGCGCGCTGGTACTCCGGGCGCACGAAAGAGCGGCCGAGCTCCACGGCGGGGCCGGGCAGATGGCCGAGGAACCGCTCGTCGAAGCGGAAGAGGGTGCGCGTGTAGAGGGCGGAGAGGCCGGCGGTCTCGGTGATGACGTCGGAGAGGGCCAGCCGGTAACAGCCGACGATCTCGCGGCGCTCACGCTGCCACAGGATGATCTGGTGGTAGGCGATGTCGAAGTCGTCGGTGTCGAGGTCGCGCCCGGTGCCCTCGCCGGCGGCGCGGAAGGTGATCTCGCGCAGGCGGCCGATCTCGCGCAGGGTCACGGGGATGTCGCGGCCCTGCGCGGCATAGATGTCATAGGCCTCCACGGAGCAGAGGTGGGCCTCCGGCGGCAGGGCCTTGAGCTCGGCCTCCAGCTCGGCCGGGGGCACCGGCGGGATGACGGGGGCGTTCTCGCGGTTCGCATCGTCCAGCGTGAGCCGACGCATCTGCCGCTCGAAGCGCGAGGCATCGACGCGCCCCGCGAGCAGGAAGGTCCGGAAGCGCAGGTAGCGGAGCGCGTCCGCGTCCTCGGCGAAGCGGCGGAAGAGCGTCGCCCCGGCCAGCGGCGTCCCCACGCGCAACGTGAGCGTGTGGCGGCGCAGACGGATCATCTCGCGCGGCAGGAGGATCGTCCGCAGACGCGGGTGTACCTTGCCGACCAGGTGGAAGAGCGGCGAGGCCGACCCCGGGACGAAGACCGGCAGGAACCGCTCGACCCCCGCGCGCCGCGCCAGGGCCATGAGCGACGGCTGCCACGCGGGGTCGCGGACACGGAAGGCGTGCGGCGCGAAGCTGGCCACCTCCCCCGCGGGGAAGACGATGAGCGCCTTCCCTTCCTTGAGCCAGTTCAGCGCCTGGCGCAGGGTGTTCACGTTGCGCGCCACGGAGCCCGGCCGCCCGAAGGGGTCGACGAAGAAGAAATCCTCCCGCAGCTCCGGGATGCGCGCCAGGATGTAGTTGGCCATGATCTTCACGTCCGGCCGACGCCGGCGGATCAGCTCCAGGAGCGCCAACCCCTCCATCGCGCCGAAGGGGTGGTTGGCCACCACCAGCAGGCTCCCCTCGGCCGGGATGCGTGCCACATCCTCGTCCGAGACCTCGGTGCGCACCTCCATTGCCTCCAGGATGCGCGCGGGGAAGGCCCCCTCGCCGGGCGTCCGGTGGACCCGCTCATAGTAGGCGTTCAGCCGCCGCAACCCGAGCGCGCGCTCGATCCAGGCGTGCGTCAGGCGGAGCGTCCACCTCAGGAGCGGCTGACGGACGGTTTGCCACGGAAGCGCATAGAGCTTTTCTGCATTTGCCATGGCAGACAGTGTATCACACCCCCTGTTTGCGCCGTGTCAGGGCCGCGTTGGGATTGCGTTTCAGCGCTTGATGAGCCGGGCGTAGGCGGCGTTGATGGCGGCCATCCGCTCGGAGGCCTGGCGCAGCATGGCCTCGGGCAGGCCCTGGGCCTGCAAGCGGTCGGGGTGGAGCTCCTTGACCTTGCGGCGATAGGCCCGCTTGATGTCGTCGTCCGTCGCGGTGGCCGGCAGCCCCAGCAACGCCAAGTCCTGCGCGCGAGAAGGCGCGGACTGCGTGCGCGGCCCGGCGCCGCTCCCGCCGCCCCGCGTGCCGGCGGCCTCGGCGAAGAGGCGGGCGGCCAGCTGGGGCGGGATGCCGAAGATCGCCGCGGCCCGGGCCAGCATGTCGCGCTCGGCGGGGGAGACGCTGCCGTCCGCGCACGCCACGAGGACGAGATACTGGAAGGTCACCAGCCGCAGCTCGAAGGCCCGCACCCCCATCGCGAAGGCGTGCGCCGCCGCGTCGAACTGCTCCGGCGTGTCCTTGCTCTGCGAGAAGACCTCCGTGGCGTAGCGGCGCTCCTCGGGGGAGAGGCTGAGCGAGCGGAAGATGGCCTCCACGCGGTCGATCTCCCGCTCGCTGACGCGCCCGTCGGCCTTGGCGATCTTCGCCAGCAACGGCATGAGCAACCGCAGGAAATGGGCCCGGTTGTCGGCCGTCCGGTTGGGGGTCGCCCGCAGCCCGAGCAACGGCGCGATGAGGAAGTTCCACACGAAGTTGACCACAAAGAGCAGGGCCAGGAACTTGATGATGCCGAGAAGACAGCCCATGTCAGCCTCCAAGCGCGGCCTGGACGCGCTGTTCAAGATCCGCCGCCTCAAGCGGCCCCAGGACGGGATCGAGGTCCCCCTCCATCACGCGGTCGAGGGCGTAGAGCGTCAGCCCGATGCGATGGTCCGTCAGCCGGTTCTGCGGGAAGTTGTAGGTCCGGATGCGCTGGGAGCGGTCGCCCGAGCCCCGGAGCGTCAGGCGCGTGGCCCCGGCCGCGGCCTCTGCGGCCTGCCGCCGCGCGTCCAGGATGCGCGCCTTGAGCACGGCCAACGCCTTCTCCTTGTTGCGGTGCTGGCTGCGCTCGTCCTGGCACTGCGCCACGAGCCCCGTCGGCAGGTGCGTCACGCGCACGGCGGAATAGGTGGTGTTCACGCCCTGGCCGCCATGCCCACCCGCGCAGAAGATGTCGATCCGCAGCTCGCTCTCCGGAATCTCCAGCCCATCCTCCGCATCGGCCGCGGGCAGGACGATCACCGTCGCCGCGGAGGTGTGGATGCGCCCCTGCGCTTCCGTCACCGGCACGCGCTGGACGCGGTGCCCGCCGCTCTCGAAGCGGAGCCGCCCATAGGGCCGCTCGCCGCCCGACACCGTGAGCACGATTTCCTTGTAGCCCCCCAGCTCGCTGGGCGACTGGTCCATCACGGCGAGCGCGTAGCCATGCGCCTCCGCCCACCGCGCATACATCCGGAAGAGGTCCCCCGCGAAGAGCGCCGCCTCCTCCCCGCCCGTCCCGGCCCGGATTTCCACCATCGCGTCGCGCGCGTCCAGCGGGTCCTCCGGCAGGAGCGCGTGGAGCAACCGCCGCTCCGCCTCCGGGGCCTCGGCCTCGACGCGCGCCAGCTCCTCCCGCGCCAGCTCGGCCATCTCCGGGTCCGACGCCATCGCGCGGGCGGCCTCCGCGTCGTCCCGCAGGCGAAAATAGTCGCCCGAGGCCGCCGCCAGCCGGCGCAACGCCGTCAGCTTGCGCAGCTCGGCCTTGTACCGGGCACGGTCCGCCGCCACCGCCTGGTCGGCCAACGCCGCCTCCACCCGGGGGAGCTCCCCCAGGCGTGCGGCGATTTGCTCGCGGTCGATCAAGGGCATGGTCGGGGGCCTTGACAAAAAGGCCGGCGGGGCCAAGGGGCCCGGCCGGTCTTTCTGCGGGGCTGGCCGCGGCTTACTTCTTGCCGTAGCGCTGCATGAACTTGTCGATGCGGCCCTCGGTGTCCATCACCGTCTTCTTGCCCGTGTAGTACGGGTGGCAGGCGGAGCAGACGTTGCAGGTCATCGCCTTGACGGTGGAACGGGTGTGGATGACGTTCCCGCAGGCGCAGGTGATCGTCGCGTCCTCGTACTTCGGGTGGATATCCTTCTTCATGGTCGCAAAGCCTTTCAATCACAAAAAGTCCTATAAAGATACCACACTTCCCCCACCCCGTCAAGCCACAATATGCCTAAGTCGCTTCGGGGGCACGGCACGCCCAAGTCCCGTGCGTTGTGGTATACTTTGGGCATGTTTCCTCTTTTCCTAGCGCTCAAGTATCTTCGTCCCAAGCGGGGGATCGCCTCGGTGGTGACGTTGCTGTCGGTCTTCGGGGTGACGATCGGGGTGGCGATCGTGATCATCGTGCGGGCGGTCTTCACGGGTTTCGGCGACACCTGGGAGAGCAAGATCCTCGGGTTCCAGCCGCACGTGGTGGTGCGCTCGGCCATGGGGCCGGTCATCGGCCATGAGCTGCGGGCGAGTGAGCGGCTGGAGGCCTTGCCGGGGGTGGAGGTGGCCTCGCCGAGCGTCGCGACGCGGGTCTTGGTGGAGCACGACAAGCGGTTGCTGGCGCCGGTGCTGCTGGGCGTGGACGCCGAGCGGGCGCAACGCTCGGTCCCGCTCGAAATGGCGCAGGGCGCCTTCGACCTGGCGGGGGACAGCGTGGTCATCGGGGTGGATCTGGCGCGCGGCATCGGGGCGCGGCTCGGCGACGAGTTGGAGGTCTACTCCCCGATGAACCTGGTGAAGAAGGACGAGATCTACCTGCCCGAGCGGCTCACCGTCACGGGCATCTACCGCACGGGCCAGGCGGACTACGACCAGAACTACCTCTTCGTCTCCCTGCCGGTGGGGCGCGACCTGGCGGGCCTCTCGCGCGGGGCCAACGCCATCAGCCTGCGCGTGGCCGACCCGCAGGGTCTGCGCCCCGGCCAGGGCTTGGTGGCGGAGGTCCAGCGAGCGGTGGACGCGCTCTACGGCCCGGGCCGCTGCGAGGTGAACACGTGGCAGCAGCTGGACAGCCTGATCTTCAACGCCGTGGCCACCGAGAAGAACATGATGACGCTCCTGCTGATCTTCATCAGCGTGGTGGCCGTCTTCTGCGTGGTGAACACCATCATCGTCATCACGGTGCAGAAGACGAACGAGATCGGCCTGCTCAAGTCGCTGGGTTTCTCGACGGGTCAGCTCACGGCCACCTTCGTGCTCTACGGCTGGATCCAGTGCGTCGTCGGCGTGGCGCTGGGCATCGGCCTGGCCTTCCTGATCCTGAACAATCTGCAGAACCTGGTGGACCTGCTGGCACGCTTCGGGATGGACGTCTTCCCCAAGGAGGTCTACGGGCTGGACGCCCTGCCGTGGCGCGTGGTGCCGCTGGAGATCGCCCAGGTCATCGTGCTGGTGGTGGGCTTCTGCGCGCTGGCCTCCTTCCTGCCGGCCTGGCGCGCCGCCGCCATGAACCCTGTCGACGCCCTGCGCAAGGAGTGAGGCCATGAGCGAACCGATCCTCACCGCCACCGACCTGCACAAATCCTACACCCTCCACGGCAAACGCCTGGAGATCCTCCGCGGCGCGGACCTGGCCGTGGAGCCGGGCGAGACGCTCGCCATCGTCGGCAAGAGCGGCGCCGGCAAGTCCACGCTGTTGCACGTGCTCGGTGGGCTGGACCGCCCCGACTGCGGCGCGGTGACGGTGGCGGGGCAGAGCCTCTACGCCATCTCCGCCCGGCGGCGCACGCGCCTGCGCGCGGCGGCCATCGGCTTCGTCTTCCAGGCCTACCACCTGCTGCCGGAGATGGACATCGCCGAGAACGTGATGTTGCCGGCCATGGCGCTGGGGCGCCTCTCCCGCCGCGACATGCGGGCGCGCGCCGAGGCCCTGTTGACGGCGGTGGGCCTGGCGGACCGCCTGCGCCACACGCCCCTGGAGCTCTCCGGCGGCGAGCAACAGCGCGCGGCCATCGCCCGCGCCCTCATGAACGAGCCCGCCCTCATCCTCGCCGACGAGCCCACGGGGAACCTCGACGCCGCCACCGGTGCGCAGGTGCTGGACCTCCTCTTCGACCTCACGGCCCGCCGTAACGCCACGCTCGTGATGATCACCCACAGCCCCGAGACCGCGGCCCGTTGCGCCCGCACCCTGCGCCTCGAGGACGGCGTCCTCACCCCCTGACCGGGACGCGCCGGTCGGCGTCTCCCCCCAAAGACGCGAAGGAGGCGGGCACTCCCCGCCGCCCACCCGCTCCTTTTTGTCCCACCTGACGCCGCCCCGGCCCTCCCAGGCGCACGGGGGTGTTTGCGGTTGGGGTAGCCAATGTGATAAACTGGGGGACGTGTTGGTGATTGAACGGAAAGGAATGTGTCATGGAAGAGCAGGCAAAACTCGAAGATTTGTTGGAGCAGGCCAAGCAGGGGGACGCGACGGCGCAGTTCCGGGTTGGACTGTATTACTATCAGGCGGAAGGGGATGAGCAATCCTTCACCGAGGCGGTGAAGTGGTTCCAGGCCGCGGCCGAGCAGGGCTTCGCCGACGCGCAGGACCTGCTGGGCGATTGCTATTCCGAGGGGCATGGCGTGCGGCGCTCGCCCAAGACTGCGGTGAAATGGTACCGCTTGGCGGCCGAGCAGGGCAATTCCTTCGCCCAAAACTCCCTGGCCGTCGCCTATTCGAAGGGGGCGGGCGTGGCGCAATCCGAGGAGGAGGCGCTGAAGTGGACCCGCCGCTCAGCCGAGCAGGGCAACCCGGTCGCGCAGTTCAACCTGGCGCAACGCTACCGTCTGGGCGTGGGCGGGCTGAGGCAGTCCAACCGCGAGGCGGTGAAGTGGTATCGCCGGGCCGCCGAGCAGGATGACGCGGACGCGCAATTCCTTCTTGGGCTCTGCTACGAGGCAGGCCGTGGGGTGCGGAAGTCCGAGGCGAGCGCGGCCAAGTGGATCCTGGCCGCGGCGGAGAATGGAAACCCGCACGCGCAGTTCCTGTTCGGGCGCTTCCTGGAGGACGGGAAAGGGGTGAGGAAGGACCCGGCGGAGGCCATCCTGTGGTACCGCAAGGCCGCCGAGCAAGGGTTCCCCCCGGCGGCGAACGTGCTGGCCATCCACTACTCGACCGGGCAGTACGTGGAGCAATCCAGTGCGGAGGCGGTGCGCTGGTTCCGCTTCGCCGCCGAACGGGGCGAGGCGGACGCGCAGTTCAACCTGGCCCAGCGTTACCAGCATGGGGCCGACGGCCTGGAGCAATCCGACAAGGAGGCGCTGAAGTGGTTCCGCCGGGCCGCCGAGCAGGGCGACGCGGACGCGCAGCGCATCGTCGGGCTGATGTATGAACACGGGAGGGGCGTGAAGGCCTCGGACGTCGAGGCGGTGGATTGGTATCGCCGGGCCGCCGAGCAGGGGAATGCGGACGCACAGGTCTGCCTCGGCAACATGTACGCCTGGGGGCACGGGGTCCTGCCCTCCCCCAAGGAAGCGGCGAAGTGGTACCGCCGCGCGGCGGAGCAGGGCAATGAAGAGGCCGCCGAGGCGCTCCGTCGCCTGGAGGAAGACGCGGACTGACCCCGCCCCGGCCCATCGCCCCGCAGGGGCGCACCGAATCAGCCAATCATCGAACCGGCCCCGACCAAGGGCCGATTCTGCATAAGTCCACATCTTTTTCCGAAACCCTTAAGGGTTTGCCTCGCAACCCTTAGGGTTTTGACCCGAACCCCTTAGGGTTTCGCCCTCGACCCCTTAGGGTTTGGACGGACGCCTGCGGCGTCCTGGGGAACGAAGAACGGCAAACAGAGGACAGAGAACGGGACGCCCCCTGCGGGGTGACCGATGGGAGCGATGGCACCCGCGAGGCTCACACGCCAACCCGTCTTCGCGGAAAACTTTTCCCGGGCGCCACCGGGTTGGGGAGTCGGGGTGTTTGTGGTATACTATGCCATTCTGTTTGGTTTCATTGGAGTGCAAGTCAGATGGCGACGAAACGCGGCAACAAGGATATGGTTTGTTCGTTCTGTGGGCAGCCCACGGACTCGGGGCATTGCGTGGTGGGCGTGGACGGGAAGTCCATCCTGTGCCACAACTGCATGCAGTCGGTGACGGAGAGCATCCTGATGACGGACCCACAGTTCGCCGGCGTGCGCGAGATCCTGATGGAGGGCGGGGCGGAGGCCCGGCCCGGGCGCGGCCGGAAAGGGAAGGCCGAGGACCTGGAGCCGTTGTCGGTGCCGCCGCCGGCGCAGATCAAGGCCTTCCTGGACCAGTACATCGTGGGGCATGACCGCGTGAAGAAGCTCCTCTCCGTGGCGGTGCACAACCATTATCGCCGCCTGGAGCAGAAGGAGGCCGGCAAGCAGGACGACTTCGCGGACGTGGAGATCGAGAAGAGCAACGTGCTCCTCATCGGCCCGACGGGTTGCGGCAAGACCCTCTTCGCGCGGACGCTGGCGCGCCTGCTGAAGGTGCCCTTCGCCATCGCGGACGCGACGACGGTGACGGAGGCCGGCTACGTGGGCGAGGACGTGGAGAACATCCTGCTCTACCTGCTGCAGAACTGTGGGATGGACGTGCGCCAGGCCCAGCGCGGCATCGTCTACATCGACGAGATCGACAAGATCGCCCGCAAGACCGAGAACACCTCCATCACGCGCGACGTGAGCGGCGAGGGCGTGCAGCAGGCGTTGCTGAAGATCATCGAGGGGACGGTGGCGCACGTGCCGGAGAAGGGCGGGCGCAAGCACCCGCAGGCGGAGTACATCGCGGTGGACACGTCGAACATCCTCTTCATCTGCGGCGGCGCCTTCGTGGGGCTGGATGAGAAGATCAAGGCGCGCCTGGGCAAGAAGGCCATCGGCTTCGTGGATTCCGAGGAGAGCGAGCGCAAGGCGCAGGACCGCGTGTTGGCGCAGGTGCAGCCGGAGGACCTGGTCAGCTTCGGCCTCATCCCGGAGTTCGTGGGGCGTCTGCCGGTGGTGGCGAAGATGGGCGAGCTCTCGACCGATGAGCTGGTGCGCATCCTGACCGAGCCGAAGAACGCCATCGTGCGGCAGTACCAGAAGCTGCTGGCGATGGACGAGGTGTCGCTGCGCTTCACGGACGGCGCGCTGAAGGCCATCGCCGAGGAGGCCCAGAAGCGCAAGACCGGCGCGCGTGGCCTGCGCTCCATCATGGAGCAGGTGATGGCGGACTTCATGTACGACCTGCCGGGGAACGAGGCGGTGAAGGGCACGGAGCTCGCCATCGACGAGGCCACCGTGAAGGCGAAGCTCAACGCGGAGGCCTGAGCGATGCGCTTCATCGGCCCACACGTCTCGGCGGCGGGCGAACCCGCGGCGGCGGTGGCGAATGCGCTTGCCGTTGGAGCGACGGGTTTCGCGCTC
>DVOR01000074.1 GCA_018713405.1 Candidatus Spyradenecus faecavium
ACCCTCTTCGCCGAGGAGCCCCCCCCGACCCCCGCCCCCTGACGCCCACCCCCACCCCTTTCCCCGGCCCCCCGGGGATTTTTTGTGCCCGCGCACGCCTTCCGTCGCGGCAGCCCCCCAAGCGCCCCCACACGAAACCCTAAGGGGTCGAGGGCGAAACCCTAAGGGGTTCGACCCAAAACCCTAAGGGTTTCGGGGCAGACCCTTAAGGGTTTCGGAAAAAGAGGTGGACTTATGCGGGATTGCCCCTTGACGGGGCGTGGGGGGCGTGGTAGACTTGCGCGCCACTTTTCTAGGAGAACCTGGGATGTTCGGGAAACGGTTTCGTGGAATGGCGTGCGGCATCGCGGCGGCGGTTTGCTACGGCATGAACCCGCTGGGGGCGACGGCGCTCTACGCGGGTGGGTTGACGCCGGACTCGGCGCTCTTCTATCGTTACGGCTTCGCGGCGCTGCTGCTGGGCGTGGGGGTGGCGGCGAGCGGGGAGGGCTTCCGGCTGACGCGGCGCGAAGTCGGCGTCTTGGCGTCGCTGGGGGCGCTCTTCGCGGTCTCGTCGCTCACCTTCTTCGAGAGTTTCCGCGTGATGGACACGGGGCTGGCGTGCACGATCCTCTTCGTCTACCCGCTGATGGTGGCGGGGGTCATGACGGCCTTCTTCGGGGAGCGGCTCACGTGGGCGATGGGGACGGCGCTGGCGTTGGCGCTGGGGGGCATCGCGCTGCTGTGCAAGGGGGGCGACGGGGGCGTCAGCGTGCTGGGGGTGACGCTGGTGCTGGTCTCGGCGCTGACCTACGCGCTCTACATCGTGGTGGTGAACCGGGCCGCGCCGCGGGCCTCGGCCGCGAAGCTGACCTTCTACGTGATGCTCTTCTGCCTGCCCCTCGTGCTGGCGCATGAGGCGTTGGCGGGGCAGGCGCTGCCGCAGCCGCTGACGACGCTGCCGATGTTCCTCTGGGCGCTGATGCTCGCGGTGGTGCCGACGGTGCTCTCGCTGGTGCTGATGGCGATGGCGGTGCGCCTGGTGGGCTCCACGCCCACGGCCGTGATGGGCGCGCTCGAGCCGTTGACGGCGGTGGCGCTGGGCGTGGCGTTGCTGGGCGAGGCGCTCACCCCGCGCCTGTGCGTGGGCATCGCGCTCATCCTCGCGGCCGTCACGCTCATCACCCTGGCCGGCGCCAAACCCGCGCGAGCCTGAATCCCGCCACACGGCCGCCGTGGCTTGCCCCTTCGGGGCAGGCCTGCAGGGGGGTGTCTTGTTTTGTGTGGGGGTTTATGCTAAGTTATGGACTTGTTTTTCATTGAGCGGAGAGACGCATGAAGGAAGTTGGCGTTGCGATTATCGGTTTCGGCACGGTCGGCGCGGGCGTGGCGGAGGGGCTCCTCAAGGGCGCGCCGCTGATTTCGCGCCGGTGCGGCCTGAACGTGGCCCTGCGCGGGGTGGCGGACCTGGACATCACGCGCGACCGCGGGGTGGACGTGCCCCGGACGTTGCTGACGACCGACGCGATGGCCCTGGCCACACGCGCCGACGTGGACGTGGTGGTGGAGCTGATCGGCGGCACCGGCGTGGCGCAGGACGTCATCAAGGCCGCGCTGAACGCCGGCAAGTCCGTCGTCACCGCCAACAAGAAGCTGCTGGCCGAGCACGGCGCCGCCCTCTTCGCCCTGGCCCGCGAGAAGGGGGTGGACCTCTATTTCGGGGCGAGCGTGGGCGGCGGCATCCCCATCGTGCGCGCCCTGCGCGACGGCCTGGTGGCCAACGACATCCGGGCCATGCACGGCATCCTCAACGGCACCTGCAACTACATCCTCACCCGCATGGCGGCCGAGGGGTCGGGCTTCGACGACGTGTTGGCTGACGCCCAGCGCCTGGGTTACGCCGAGGCCAACCCCTCGCTGGACATCGACGGCCACGACACGGCGCACAAGATCTGCATCCTCGCCTCGCTGGCCTACGGCGTCTCGGTGCCGCTGGACAAGATCCCCGTGAAGGGCATCCGCGGGCTGAACCCCGTGGACGTGCGCTACGCGGGCGAGCTGGGCTACGTGATCAAGCTCCTGGCCGTGTGCAAGGCGCACGGCGACAAGCTGGAGGTGCGCGTGAGCCCCACGCTGGTGCCCAAGAGCCACACCTTGGCCGCGGTGAACGACGTCTTCAACGCCGTGCTCGTGGACGGCTCGATGACGGACGACACGCTCTACTACGGGCGCGGGGCGGGGCGCGCGGCCACGGCCAGCGCCGTCATCAGCGACATCGTCTCCGTGGCGCGCCACGTGGCCGTGCACACGCCCCGCGCGGCCGAGCCGCTGCCGCCCCTCGGGGAGACGCACTACAGCCTCCTGCCCGAGGAGGACTGCGTCAGCCGCTTCTACATCCGCCTGATGGTGCGCGAGGCCTGCGGCATGGTGGGCCGCTTCGCCACCATCCTGGGCGACCACGGCGTGAGCATCTTCGCCGCCAGCCAGCACGAGGCCACCGAAGCCCAGCGCGCCGAGGGCTACGTGCCCGTCGTCATCCTGACGCAGCCGGCGCGCGCGGGCGACATCGTCGCGGCCCTCACCGAGATCACCGCGCAGGGCATCGTCCGCTCCATGCCCTTCCACCTCTGCATCCTTTGACCCATCCCACACAGTTGGAGTCCCCACACCCATGAAAGTCTGCAAGTTCGGCGGGTCCTCCGTCGCCGACGCCACCCAGGTCGCGAAGATCCGCGACATCATCGCCTCCGATCCCACCCGCCGCATCGTCGTGGTCTCCGCGCCCGGCAAGCGGAACAAGGGCGACACCAAGGTCACCGACCTGCTCATCGAGTGCGCCGGCCGTTGCCTGACCCAGCGCGACCCCGCCGAGGTGCGCGACGCCATCGTCGCCCGCTACGACGAGATCCGCGAGGGCCTGGGCCTGGACCCCGCCGTGATGGACGAGATCCGCGCCGACCTGGACGCCCGCATCGCCGCCTACAAGGACCTCGAGGCCGCGCGCTTCATGGACCTGATGAAGGCCGCGGGCGAGGACAACGCCGCGAAGATCGTCGCCGCCGCCTTCCGTGCCGGCGGCCTCCGCGCCGAGTACGCCAACCCGCAGGAGGCGGGGCTCCTCATGTCCGACGACTTCGGCAACGCCCAGGTGCTGCCGGAATCCTACAAGCGCCTGGCGGACTACCTCAACGCGCGCACCGAGAGCGAGATCGTCGTCTTCCCCGGCTTCTTCGGCTACACGCAGGCCGGCGACGTGGCGACCTTCCCGCGCGGCGGCTCGGACATCACCGGCTCCATCCTCGCCGCCGCCGTCAAGGCCAAGGTCTACGAGAACTTCACCGACGTCGACGCCGTCTATCCCGTCGACCCGCGCCTGGTGCCGGAGGTGACGCAGGGCATCCCCGAGATGACCTACCGCGAGATGCGCGAGCTCTCCTACGCCGGCTTCGGCGTCTTCCAGGACGAGGCCATCATTCCCGCCGTCAAGGCCGCCATCCCGATCAACATCCGCAACACCAACCACCCCGACGCCCCCGGCACGATGATCGTGCACCACCGCCGCGCGCGCCAGGGCTCCGTCGTCGGCATCGCCTCCTCGGCCGGCTTCTGCACCCTCTACATCGACAAGTACATGATGAACCGGGAGATCGGTTTCGGCCGCCGCCTGCTCCAGATCCTCGAGGAGGAGGGCATCTCCTACGAGCACATGCCCTCGGGCATCGACAACGTCTCGGTCGTCTTCCGCGAGGAAGGCTTCACCCCCGAGGTCGAGGGCCGCGTGCGCGACCACATCATGCGCGAGCTCAAGCCCGACAACCTGCAGATCGAGCGCGGCACCGCCCTCATCATGATCGTCGGCGAGGGCCTCTACTACACGCCCGGCATGGCCGCCCACGCCACCCTGGCCCTCTTCCGCGAGGGCATCTCCCTGGACATGATGAACCAAGGCTCCTCCGAGATCTCCATGATGTTCGGCATCCAGAGCTCCCAGCGCGAGAACGCCGTCCGCGCCCTCTACCACGCCTTCTTCAAGGACTGACCGGGCGCCGCCCGGGCACGAAAAAGGGACGCGGCCCGACGGCCGCGCCCCTTTTCGTTTGGCGCTCCCGCCCGCGGCTCAGCGCGTGGCGGAGGAGCTCTGCACCGCGGTCTTGCCGGCGCGCCGGCGGGTCGGGGGCTGGCGCGTGGCCTTGCGCTGGGGGGCGCCCTGCGCCGCCGCGCGGGCGGTGGCGACGAGGCGCTTGACGCCGTCGGGGCCGGGCTCGCCGGGGGTCAGCAGGTAAGGCGTCTTGCGCGGGCCGTCGCGGAGCACGGCGTCGGCCAGGGCGTCCTCCACCAGGCGCTCGATGGCGCGGCGGAGGGGGCGGGCGCCCTGCTCGGGCTTGAAGCCCTCGTCGAGCACCAGGGCCAGGGCGGCGGCGTCAAGCTCGAACTGCACGCCCGCGGCGGCAAGGCGCTTGCGGACGGCGGCCAGCTCCACGTCGAGGATCTTCGCCATGGCCTCGCGGTCGAGGGCACGGAAGACGATGACCTCGTCGAAGCGGTTGATGAGCTCGGGCTTGAGGGTCTTGCGGAGCTCGGCGAGGATCTTCGTGCGCAGGGCCTCATGCGCCATGAGGACGCCCTTGGCGGCCTCGCCGGGGAGGAAGCCCATCGTGGGGGCCTCGCCCGCGAAGTTGCAGCCGATGTTCGAGGTGAGGATGACGACCGTGTTGCGGAAGTCCACGCGGCGGCCCAGGCCGTCGGTCAGGCACCCTTCCTCCAAGATTTGGAGCAGGGTGTTCATCACGTCGGGGTGGGCCTTCTCGATCTCGTCGAAGAGCACGACGGAATAGGGGCGGCGGCGGACGCGCTCGGTGAGCTGGCCGCCCTCCTCGTGGCCGACGTAGCCGGGGGGCGACCCGACCAGGCGGCTGACGGTGTGCTTCTCCATGTACTCGGACATATCGAGCTGGATGAGGGCCTTGGCGTCGCCGAAGAGGCTCGTGGCCAGGGCCTTGGCCAGCAGCGTCTTGCCCACGCCGCTCGGCCCCAGGAAGAGGAAGGAGCCGATGGGCCGCGCGGGGTCCTTCATCCCGGCGCGGGCGCGGCGCAGGGCGCGCGCCACGGCGGAGACGGCGTCGTGCTGGCCGATGACGCGGGCGTCGAGCTCCCGCTCCAGCTCCAGCATGCGGCGGCGGTCGCCCTCGGTCATCTGGTTGACGGGCACGCCGGTCATCGTCGCCACGGTCTGCGCCACGGCGTCGGCGGTGACGACGAGCTTCTTGGCGCCGTGCTTGGCCTGCCACTTCGCCAACTCGGCCTCGAAGGTCTCGAGCGCCTGGGCCTCGCGGTCGCGCAGGATGGCGGCGGAGTCGTAGTCCTCGGCCTCGATGGCCTTCTCCTTCTTGGCCGTGATGGCGCGGGCGTCCTGCTCCAGTTTGCGCAGGTGGGCCGGGCGCATGGCCACGGAGAGCCGCAGGCGCGAGCCGGTCTCGTCGATGACGTCGATGGCCTTGTCCGGCAGCTGGCGCGCGGGCATGTAGCGCGCGGTCAAGCGCACGGCGGCCTCGAGCGCGGCGGGGGCGTAGCGCACCCCGTGGTGCTCGGCGTACTTCGGCGACAGCCCCTGCAGGATGGCGATGGCCTCGGCCGGCGTGGGCTCGTCCACCATCACCGTCTGGAAGCGCCGCTCCAGCGCGGCGTCCTTCTCGATTCCCTTGCGGTACTCGTTGAGCGTGGTCGCGCCGATGCACTGGAACTCGCCGCGCGCCAAGGCCGGCTTGATGATGTTCGCCGCGTCCATCGCGCCCTCGGCGCCGCCCGCCCCAACGATGGTGTGCAGCTCATCCAGGAAGAGGATGATCTGCCCGCTGGACGAGACCTCGTTGATCACGCGCTTCAGGCGCTCCTCGAACTGCCCGCGGAACTGCGTCCCGGCCACGAGCAGCGCCATGTCCAGCGCCACCACCCGCTTGTTGAGCATCGACTCCGGCACCTCGCCCGAGGCGATGGCCTGCGCCAGCCCCTCGACGACCGCCGTCTTGCCCACGCCGGCCTCGCCGATGAGCACCGCGTTGTTCTTGCTGCGGCGGCAGAGGATCTGCACCAGGCGGCGCAGCTCCTTCTCGCGCCCGATCACGGGATCCAGCTTGTCCTTCGCCGCCAGCGCCGTCAGGTCCCGCCCGAAGGTGTCCAGGGCCGGCGTCTTCTTCGGCCCCTTCCCCTCCTCCTCGGGCGATTGCTCCTGCGCCTGGGGCTTCAGCGCCTCAGGCCCCTCGAACTCCTGCTCCGTGGCGTCGGTCTGCGGCATGAACTTCTCGAGCGACTCCGTCGTCACCCCCAGCTGGCGCAACACCAACGCGCCCAGGCCGCCCTCCGTCACGATGGCGAAGAGCAGGATCGTCGTGTCCACCTGCTGACGGCCGCGCGTCTCCGCGACCATCCGCGCCACGTCGCAGATCTTCCGGGCGCGCTGCGACCACGGCAGGCCCGCGGGGGCCGAGTCCTGGACGCCCCCGGAGGGCGCGGCCTGCGCCTCCACGCGCACCCGAAGGTCCTCGCTGGACGTGTTGAACGCCCTGCGCAGGATCTGCTGCGCCCGGCACTCCACCTCCGCCAACGCGATGGTCAGATGCTCCGTGCCCACATGGTCATGGCCCAGGCGCTGCGCCTCGACCTGCGCCTGGCGCATCACGCGCCGCGCGTTCGGGGAAAACCCCGTCAAATCCGGCAATTCCATCTTCTCTCAAACCTCACTTCCTAAAACAGGCCCATTATTTTAGCAAATCCGCGCCCGCCGCACACTCACCCCGCCCAAGCAAACGCCCCAATCAATCTCGGCGAGGCCCCGACCCCAAATAAGTCCTTATG
Organism: Candidatus Spyradenecus faecavium; assembly: GCA_018713405.1. Taxonomy (GTDB): domain Bacteria; phylum Verrucomicrobiota; class Kiritimatiellia; order RFP12; family DVOR01; genus Spyradenecus; species Spyradenecus faecavium. Next base: position 6,832 of record DVOR01000074.1, read on the forward strand.
CATTTCCGAAACCCTTAAGGGTTTGCCTCGAAACCCTTAGGGTTTTGGGTCGAACCCCTTAGGGTTTCGCCTCCGACCCCTTAGGGTCGGACGGTCAATTCGGAAAGTAATTGCGACAGAGGGAGGGGTAAATGCGTGAGGGGCGCGATTAGGTGTCCGGAAAATGCTCCTTGATGGAGGTTTTTGGGGTGGAGGGAAGGCTTGCGGTGAGAAAAAGAGGCAAAATGGGAGGTTTGGGAGGTGGATTTGTGATCTGATGGGTATACTCAAACGCGACGTGGCGAAGACCGTTTTCTTTTGGAAAGGTAATCGCGACACCGTTTTTGGGGGTGTTTTGTTGCGGTTAATTGTCCTAAATTAGGTTATGTGGAGCCTCCTTTCTGGTCGTTGTGTAGGGAT
>DVOR01000075.1 GCA_018713405.1 Candidatus Spyradenecus faecavium
GCGAGGCCCAGCGCACCGCCATCGCCCGAGCCTTCGCGATGGCCCCGGACATCATTCTGGCCGATGAGCCCACCGGCAACCTGGATTCACCTGCCGCCGCCGAGTTTTGCGCTACCCTCACGCGGCTCAACCGTGAGCTTGGCGCGGCCATCCTCCTCATCTCGCACGACCCGCAGGTCGCCGCCGCCGCCGATGTCGTCCATATCCTGCGCGATGGTCAGATCTGCGGCGCCTTCGAGACGGGCCATGACCCTGCCACCGTCTCCGCCAACTATTTGGAGCGACTGGCGTGAGTGCGCTGGGGCTTCTCTTCCGCGACGTCCTGCGGCGCGACCGCGCCCGCCTGGCCTGCGCGCTCCTCGGCGTGGCCGCCGCTGCGGCGCTCTTGGCCTGGGCCGTCGGCTTGGCCGCGACCACGACGGCCCAGTGCAAGCCCCTCGCCGAGACGTTGGGCAGGCCCTTCGACTGCTGGGTCGCCACGGGGCGCGCCTCCGCCGCCGCGCCGAAGGGCAGCGGCATGCAGTCGCTCACCCACGGCTCGCCCGTCAAGATGGTCCCCCGCGCCGTGGCCGACGCGGTCAAGGCCTCGCCGGACGTCGAAAGCGTGCTCGCCACCACCGTTTTCCGGTGCCGCCTCGATTGGCGCCCCGAGGGGCGCCCGCTCCAAGGCTCCGGGGTGGGGGGCGGCATCGCCCCCGTCCGAGACTTTCCTGAGTGTCCCTATCCCGACGGCCTCGCCGCCGGCCGGTGGCCCCGCGCCGACGCGCCCGAGCCGGAGTTCGCCATCTCCCCGCGCGCCTTCGGCGAGGACGGCCTGCGCGACGCCCCGCCCGTGGGCACGAAGGTCCCCGTCGTCACGCCGACGGGCCGCGTCGAGGCCACGATCTGCGGCTACCTCGCCGAGACCATTCGCCCCGTCGGCGGCTTCCCGACGATGTTCGCCAGCGACACCCTCGCCGACGCCGCAGCCCTCGCCGAGACGGGGGGGCTGTGCAACCTCATGCTCATCCGCCTGAAGCCCTTCCGCTCGCCAGACGCCCTGGCCGAGACCGTCCGCACCGTCTCGCCGGACGACGACGCGGCCACCCTCGTCACGCGGCAGGGCCTCCTCCGCCAGCTCCGCTCCGACGCGACGAACAACCTCCTCTTCCAGCTCCCGCTCCTGGTGGCCCTCGCCTGCGTGGCCACGCTCTGCATGATCGTGAACGCGCTCTGCGTGGGGCTGGAGCAGAACCGCGTCCGTTACGCCCGCCTGCGCGCCCTCGGCATGACGTCGCGCCAGCTCATGGCGTTGGTCTCCCGCGAGGCCTGCTTCCTCGCCGGGGTGGGGGGCGTGGTCGGCTTCGGTGTCGGGGTGGGGGCGCTCGCCGCCTTCGTGCGGGCGAACCCGCTGGCCTTCCCGGACGGGTTGGCGCTGGGCTGGGTCACGCCCGTGGCCGTGGCGGCCCTGCTCGCCCTCTCCGCCGGGCTGGCCCTGTGCGTGCCCCTGCGCCGCGCGGCGCGGCTCGGGCCGTGCGAGTTGCGCGTGCGCCCCGAGGCTTGGCGTGTGGCCCATCCCATTTGGCGTGGGGGCTTGGCCCTGCTTTGCTTGGCGCCGATTGTGCTTACGGTCCTTCCTTTCACGCCCAATCCGTGGTTGCGGAGCGCGTGGTTCCTGGTCGCGTTGCCCTTGGCCGTCTTTGGCCTGATGGCGTTCACGCGCCCCTTGATGGCCCTTTGCGAATGGGTGCTGGCGCGTCCGTTCGGTGCCGTGTTGCGGTTGCGGCCGGAACTCTTGCGCGGTGTCCTCACCCGTTCCGCCGACCGCAACGCCCGCATGGCTCTCACGTTGACGGCCGGCCTCGGCGCCTTCTTTGCCATCCATATCTGGGGAGCCTCGCTCACCGACCCCTTCATTCCCTCACGCGATTTGCCGCCGGCCATCGTCTCATTCCTGCCCAATGGCGTTAGCCAAACCTGCGCGGACGCTCTGGTCAAGAACCTCCCCGTCCGACCCTTTTTCGCCGAGCAATACCGTCTCTCCGATGCTGACTTCACGGCCATTGGCGAGCGTGCCGGGCGACTCCCAAAGCAGAACAATATCCTTCTTGTCGGCACCGCCGGGGAGACAGGCGTCACCGTCACCGAGATGTTCGCCCGTCAATGCCGCATTGGTATCGGCGACACCTTCTCCATCCAACGGCGCGACGCGGCAGGAACCGTCCACGCCCTGTCGCTCACCGTCACCGCCATCGTCCGTTGCAACTGGCACCTCGTCACCGCCCGTGCCGGGCTCCGTGCCCGCAATGGCGCGCCCTTTGGCACCCTCGGCCCTGTCTTTGTGGGGCTTGACGTTGCCAAGGCTTGGGACCCGGAGCAGGCCGCGCGCGTCCGTTTCCTCTGGCTCGATGCGCTCCCGCCGGCCCAGGACACGGCGGCGCTCTACTCCGCGGGCGACCTGCTGGAGTTGCGCCTCCAGCGCGCCGCCGAGGCCGACCCCGAGCCGTGGCGTGGGCGTGGCTTCGGCCCCGGCGCGAACGCGGCCGTCCCCAACGCCGTCCTCCATCTGCGCGACGAGATCTCCGAGGGCACCCTGGCGCACAGTTCCGAGCTTTTGGGCGAGCTCGCCCGCATCCCGCTCTGGTCGCTTCTGATCCTCTCCTTCGGCTTCGTCTCCCTGCTGGCCGCGAATGTTCGCGCCATGGCCGGTGAGTTGCGCACCCTCCACGCCATCGGCATGACGCGTGGGCAGTTGGGACGCTTCCTCTTGGCGCAAGCCTTGCTCCTTTGCGTCGTGGCCGCCGTGCTTTCCCTGTTGCTCGGCCTTTCGATTGGCTGGGGCTTCACGGGCTGGACGCTTGCCTGGATGCCCTTCGGCGGACTTCCGACCGTACTGGTCTTGCCCTGGGCGCGCCTGGCCGAAGGCCTGGCCGTCCTGCTGGCCGCCACGCTGGTCGTCACGCCGCTCCCCATCGCTTTCCTCGTCCGTGCCCTCCTCCGCCGCTGAATGGATTTGACGAGCGGCAGGCAAAACCGTATAATAATACGCCAACTTGACCCACCCTGGGTCGAGACACGAGAGGACACCTTATGGCTTCGCTATTCGAGCGCATTTTCGACGACCCCTCCAAGTTCACCTTCATCACCGAGAACCTGGGTGAATGCAAGGTCGAGTCTCCGGTCAAGAACACGAATTTCGTGGAAGAAGACGACATGTACTCCCTGCTGAGCGTGCGCGCCAGCTACGTCCAGGAGTTCGTCAAGAAGTACGGTTCCGCCCCCAAGTTGGAGAGCGCCGGTCCCCACCGCAAGATTTTCCACGATCCCAGCGCCACCCGCGCCGCCATCGTCACCGCCGGCGGCCTCTGCCCCGGCCTGAACAACGTCATCAAGGGCCTGGTCGAGGTCCTCACCTTCAGCTACGGCATCAAGACCATCTACGGCTTCCGCTACGGCTACGCCGGCCTCATCCCCGAGTTCGGCTACGAGCCGATGCTCCTCACCCCCGACAAGGTCGACACCATCCACGAGTGGGGCGGCACCCTCCTCGGCTCCTCCCGCGGCCAGCAGGACACCACGCGCATGGTCGACACCCTCGAGCGCATGGGCATCAACGTCCTCTTCGCCATCGGCGGCGACGGCTCCCTCCGTTGCGCCCGCGACGTCTCCAACGAGTGCCGCCGCCGCGGCCTCAAGATCTCCGTCGTCGGCATCCCGAAGACCATCGACAACGACCTCCACTTCGTCGGCCGCACCTTCGGCTTCGAGACCGCCGTCGCCGCGGCCGTCCCCGCCATCCGCTCCGCCCACTCCGAGGCCCTCGGCGCCCACTACGGCATCGGCCTCGTCAAGCTCATGGGGCGCGACTCCGGCTTCATCGCCGCCTACGCCACCCTCGCCAACCCCGTCGTGAACTTCTGCCTCATCCCCGAGCAGCCCTTCACCGTCGACGGCGAGCACGGCCTCCTCGCGGCCCTCGAGCGCCGCTTCGCCTCCGGCAAGAGCCACGCCGTCATCGTCGTCGCCGAAGGCGCCGGCCAAGAGCTCATGGAAGGCGAGGAGCGCCGCGACGCCTCCGGCAACATCCTCAAGAAGGACATCGGCGAGTACCTCAAGAACCGTATCCTCGAGCACTTCAAGGCCCGCAAGGAAGACGTCACGGTCAAGTACATCGACCCCTCCTACACCATTCGTTCCTGCCCCGCCGACGCCTCCGACGCGGTCCTCTGCTACCGCCTCGCCCGCATGGCCGCCCACGCCGCCATGGCCGGCCGCACCAACTGCGTCGTCGGCCGCCTGAACGACGACTACTCCCTCGTCCCCATCCCGCTGGCCACCATCGAGCGCCGCAAGGTGGAGCTCACCTCCAACCTCTGGTCCTCCGTCCTCGTCGCCACCGGCCAGGAATACTACCTCAACCCTTCCGACAACAAGTCCACCTCCACCCTCTACGTCCCCTGAGGCCCGGACACCTTCCCAAAAAAGCCCGCCCTCGGCGGGCTTTTTTTACCAAAACGCATCGCCATCCTTGCGCACCTTCGCGCACGACCCTGGAAAAGTTGCCAAAAAGTTGCTAAAGACCGCGTGAAAACGTGTCGTTTCACGTCACAGCACGCCATTGACCTCCTATCCCACATCAAACAAAAAGCCTCGCAAACATCCGTGTTTGCGGGGCTTTTTTTGGTGGATCCGGCTGGACTTGAACCAGCGCCCCAGAGATTATGAGTCTCCTGCTCTGACCGACTGAGCTACGGATCCAATGGGACAAACGGGTGCATTATGCCATCTTTGGCGGGAAGGCACAAGGAAAAAGTGCAGGGCGAGGGTGGGCGTGGTATACTATGCGCCCATGGAAATCGTATTTGAGCGGCTGACGGAGACGGCGCGGATGCCGTTTTACGCGCACGAAGGTGACGCGGGGATGGATCTGTGCGCGGACGAGGCGCTGACCTTGAGCCCGGGCGAGCGCGTGGCGGTCTCGACGGGGCTGCGGGTGCGTCTGCCGATGGGGACGGAGGGGCAGGTGCGGCCGCGGAGCGGATTGGCGTTGCGGCATGGGGTGACGGTGGCGAACGCGCCGGGGACGATCGACGCGGGCTACCGCGGGGAGCTGAAGGTGATTTTGGTGAACCTGGGGCGCGAACCCTTCGCCGTCGAGCGGGGGATGCGGATCGCGCAGCTGGTGGTGGCGCCCATCCTGCGGCCGGCCATCGCGGAGGGCGCGGTGGACGACGCCACGGCGCGCGGCGCGGGCGGCTTCGGCTCAACCGGTCTTTGAGGAGTATTCAAGATGACGCATGAGGAACTGTACGCAAAAGCCTGCCGGGTCATCCCGGGGGGCGTGGATTCGCCGGTGCGAGCGTTCAACGCCGTCGGCGGGACGCCGATTTTCGTGGCGTCCGGCGAGGGCGCCTACCTGACCTTGGCCGACGGGCGCCGGGTGCTGGATTGCTGTTGCTCGTGGGGCGCGATGATCCTGGGCCATGCCGACCCGGGCATCGTGGAGGCGGTGTCGCGGGCGGCGGCGCGGGGGACCACCTTCGGCATCGCCACGCCCGGCGAGGCGGAGCTGGCCGAGCGCATCGTGGCGCGCATCCCCTTCGTGGACAAGGTGCGCCTGGTGAACTCCGGCACGGAGGCCGTGATGACGGCCATCCGCTTGGCGCGCGGGGTGACGGGGCGCGACCTCATCATCAAGTGCGAGGGGTGCTACCACGGGCACAGCGACGGCCTCCTGGTCTCCGCCGGGAGCGGCGCGATGACGGCGGGCGACGGCACGCAGCCGGCCAGCGCGGGCATCCCCGCGCCCATCGCCGAGGAGACGCTGGTGGTGCCCTACAACGACGCCGAGGCCGTCGCGGCCGCGCTCGCCGCGCACCCGGGCCGCGTGGCCGCCGTCATCCTCGAGCCGGTCGCCGGGAACATGGGCTGCGTGCCGCCCAAGCCGGGCTACCTCAAGGCCGTGCAGGAGGCCGCGCACGCGACCGGCGCCCTCTTCATCTGCGACGAGGTCATCAACGCCTGGCGTTTCGGCCTGGGGCTCTACTCCGCCGCCGCGGGGCTGGAGCCGGACATCGTGACGATGGGCAAGGTCATCGGCGGCGGCTTCCCCCTCGCCGCCGTCGGCGCGCGCGCCGACGTCATGGACGCGCTCGCGCCCACGGGCCGCGTCTACCAGGCCGGGACGCTCTCGGGCAACCCCGTGGCGGTGGCCGCCGCCATCGAGACGCTCGACCGTCTGGCCGCCGACCCGCCCTACGCC
>DVOR01000076.1 GCA_018713405.1 Candidatus Spyradenecus faecavium
GCCCCGGCCCTGCTCGAGGCCCTCCGCGCCAAGGGCGTCGCCACCCTGGCCTTCGCCGTCGCGCCCTTCGCCTTCGAGGGGGACGACCGCAAGCGCGCCGCCAACGTCCTGCTCCCCCTCATCGAGACCCACGCCGACGCCCTCGCGCGCGTCCCGCTCGACGCGCTGGTCGGGGCCGACGCCGACGCCCTCCCCGCGGCGCAGGCCTTCTCCCGCGCCGCCGACCGCCTGGCCGCCGGGCTCGGCCTGCTCTGGACGCTCGTGGCCCACCCGGGCTTCCTGGCCTTCGACGCCGAGCGGTTCCGCGCCTTCCTCACGCACGGCGAGGCGGGCGGGCTCCCCTTCTGCTTCGCCGACGTCACCGTCTCCGGCGAGGGCCGCGCCGAGGCCGCGCTCGCCGCCCTCCGCGAGGACCCGCGCTTCCGTGTCGGCGGCATCGACCGCCTGGCCAACGCCGCGCAGCTCATCGTCGGCGTCCTCGCCGGGCCGGACCTGCGCCTGCGCGAGATCGGCGCCGTCATGGAGGGGCTGCGCGCCCACTGCCGCTCGCTCAAGGAGACGCTCCTGGGCACGGCCGACGAGGAGGCCCGCGAGGGCACCCTCTCCGTGGTCGTGCTCGCCTTCGGGCACCCCGTCGCCAACGCCTCCGAGGCGCAGCCCGGCGAGGCCCCGCGCCCCCTGCCCAGGCGCCCGCGCGGCGCCAAGCCCGCCGGCACGAAGGTCCTCGGCACCGCCAAGAACCGCTTCACCGACGTCGCCCCCACCCTCTACCGCGGGCAGAACCTCGACGAGCCCACCTACCAGCGGCGCGGCATCCGCCTGACCCGCTGACCGCCCCACCCCAGGAGACCCCCATGCGCTTCCTCGTCCAACGCGTCAACGGCGCCTCCGTCGACATCGACGGCTCCCGCTTCTCCGGCTTCGACGGCCCCGGCCTGCTCGTCCTCTGCGGCGTCGCGCCCGACGACACCCCTGCCCAGGCCGACAAGCTCTGCGCCAAGCTCCTCAAGCTCCGCATCTTCGAGGACGAGCGCGGCGCCATGAACCGCTCCGTCCTGGACATCGGCGGGTGCGTCCTCTTCATCTCCCAGTTCACCCTCTACGCCGACACGGCCTCGGGCAACCGCCCGGGCTTCTCCACCGCCGCGCGCCCCGAGGTCGCCGAGCCGCTCTACGAGCGTTGCCTGGCCACCCTCCGCGCCACCCTCGGCGACCGTCTGGGCCACGGCCGCTTCGGCGCGGAGATGGAGGTGCGCCTCCTCAACCACGGCCCCGCCACCTTCCTCCTGGAAGCCTGACATGGCCTGGGTCCCCGCACCGAACGCCGACCCCGCCCTGGTCGCTGACCTCGCCGCCGAGGCCGGCCTCTCCCCGGTCGTCGCGGGCATCCTCGCCCGGCGCCTGGGCGGCGACGACCCGCGCCTCTGGCTCCGCCCCGAGGAGGCGCCGCTCTGCGACCCCTTCGCCTTCGACGGCATGGAAGCCGCCGTCGAGCGCCTCCTCCGCGCCGTCGTCCACCGCGAGCCCATCACCGTCTTCGGCGACTACGACGTCGACGGCATCACGGCCACGACCACGCTGGTCCAGGCCCTGGCCCGGGTCGGCGCGCGCGTCAAGCCCTTCTTCCCCGACCGCGAGGCCGAGGGCTACGGCCTCACCCCGGGCTCCGTCGCGCGCTGCCTCACCTACGCCCCGGCCCCGACGGTGCTCGTCACCGTCGATTGCGGCATCACCTCCCACGACGAGGTCGCCGACCTCCGCGCCCAGGGTATCGACGTCGTCGTCACCGACCACCACACGCCGCCCCCCACCCTGCCCCCGGCCAACGCCATCGTCAACCCGCGCCTCTCCGCGCCCCCCGGCGCCGAAAGCCTCTGCGGGTGCGCCGTCGCCCTCATGCTTGTGCGCGCCTTGGCCCAACGCGGCCTCGACATCGACCCCGAGGCCTTCCTGGACCTCGCCGCCGTCGCGACCATCGCCGACGTCATGCCCCTGACCGGGCAGAACCGCGTCCTCGTGGCCCGGGGCCTCCGCGCCCTCGCCACGCCCGCCGCCAACCGCGGCCTCCGCGCCCTCGCCCTCCGCCAGCGACTCCGCCTCCCCTGCACCGCCGAGGGCGTCGCCTTCTCGCTCGTCCCCTGCATCAACGCCGCCGGGCGCCTGGGCGAGCTCAAGACCGCCTATGCCGCCATCGGCCTGGGCCACGACCGCTGCGCCGAGCAGCTCATCGAGATCAACAAGCGCCGCCGCGCCATCGAGCACGACCTCCTTGACCGCATCCTCGCCGAGGCCCCTGCGCCCACCGGCAACCTCCTGGTCGTCGGCGGCGAGGACTTCCACGCCGGCGTCCTCGGCATCGTCGCCGCCCGCCTGATGGAGCGCGTCGGCCTCCCCGTCGCCCTCGTCTGCCGCACGCCCGACGGCGGCGGCCACGGCTCCATGCGCGCCTGCGGCCGCTGGAACGCCGTCGAGGCCCTCACCACCGTCGCCGACCTGCTCGACCACTTCGGCGGGCACGCCCAGGCCGCCGGCTTCTCCCTCCGCCCCGGCGCCTACGAGGCCTTCGCCGAGCGCCTCCCCCGCGCCTTCGTCGGGACGCCCGAGACGCCCGACCGCGTCTACGACGCCGACCTCACCCACCTCCCCGTCACCCTCGCCCTCTGCCGCGAGCTCGAACGCCTGGAGCCCTACGGCCACGGCAACCCCAAGCCCGTTTTCAGGAAGGACTTCGCCCTCGCCGCCGCCCGCCCCGTCGGCGCCGACAAGAGCCACCTGCAGCTCTCCCTCGCCCCGGTCGAGGGCGGCCCCGCCCTCAAGGCCATCTGGTTCGGCGCCGCCGCCCGCGCCCAGGGCTGGCGCCCCGGCCTCCCCCTCCGCGCCTGGTTCACCCTCGCCGTCGACACCTTCCGCGAGCCCGTCCCCTCCCTCACCCTCCTCGACGCCGAGCCCCTCTGACCCAACCGCCCGCTTTTGCTATACTTCCCCGCGTTTTACCGAAGGACCCGCACCATGAAGTTCTACGATTTCCTCAAGTCCCGCCACCTGGTCGAGGCCACCACCTGCCCCGAGGAGCGCATGCGCGAGCTCCTCGAGAAGCCGCAGACCCTCTACATCGGCTTCGACCCCACCGCCTCCTGCCTCCAGGCCGGCAACTACGTCGCCATCCAGACCCTCGCGCAGTTCCAGCGCGCCGGCCACCGCGTCATCGCCCTCGTCGGCGGCGCCACGGGCATGATCGGCGACCCCTCCGGCCGCTCCACCGAGCGCAACTTCCTCTCCGTCGACCAGCTCCAGAAGAACCTCGAGGGCATCAAGGAGAACCTCTCGCGCTTCCTCGACTTCGACAGCCCCACCAACCCCGCCATCATGGTGAACAACTATAATTGGTACAAGGACTACTCCATCCTCCCCTTCCTGCGCGAGGTCGGCACACTCTTCCGCATGAAGCCCATGCTCGCCAAGGATTCCGTCCAGAAGCGCCTGAACGCCGAGACGAACTCCATGACCTTCACGGAGTTCACCTACCAGATTCTCCAGGGCTACGACTTCTACCACCTCTACAAAAAGTACGGCTGCTCCCTCCAGGTCGGCGGCGCCGACCAGTGGGGCAACATCACCGCCGGCACCGACCTCATCCGCCGCCTCGAGCCCGACGCCGAGGTCAACGGCCTCACCATCCCCCTCGTCTGCGACGCCAACGGCCAGAAGTTCGGCAAGTCCGCCGGCAACGCCATCTTCCTCAACGCCGACAAGACCAGCGTCTACGCCTTCTACCAGTTCTTCCTCCGCACCCTCGACGCCGACGCCATCCGCTACCTCCGCATCTTCACCTTCCTCGACGACGCCCGCATCGCCGAGCTCGCCGCCGCCCAGCGCGAGCGCCCCGAGGCCCGCGAGCCCCAGCGAGTCCTCGCCGAGGAGCTCACCCGCGCCGTCCACGGCGAGGACGGCCTCCGCGCCGCCCAGCGCGCCTCCGCCGTCCTCTTCGGCGGCTCCCTCGACGGCCTCTCCGCCGCCGACCTCGAGGCCATCGCCGCGGACATCCCCTCCGCCACGCTCCCGCGCGGCCAAGTCCTCGGCCAGCCCCTCGTCGACGTCGCCGTCGCCGCAGGCTTCCTCAAGAGCAAGGGCGAGGCCCGCCGCCTCATCCAGGGCGGTGGCCTCTCCCTCAACAACGTCAAGGCCACCGACCCCGCCGCCACCGTCCCCCCGGACGCCCCCGTCGAGGGCAAGGCCATCCTCCTCCGCCAGGGCAAGAAAAACTACTTCCTCCTCCGCCTCGACTGACCGAGGCGCGGAGGCCTCGGCCGGACGCCGCCCCCCCCCATGCCCCTCAACCCCGCGACGATCGAAGCCATCCAGGCGCTGATGGCGCGCGCCGGCCTGACCGAGGCCGACCTGCGCGAACAGTTCGTCCTCGGCTCCGGCAGCGGCGGGCAAAAGA
>DVOR01000077.1 GCA_018713405.1 Candidatus Spyradenecus faecavium
ACTTCCTCGAAGACGCCTGAGCCACCGGCCAAGCCCCCGCACCGCCACACTTCCGAATCGGCCCCGCCACGGCCCGACTCTGCATAAGTCCACCTCTTTTTCCGAAACCCTTAAGGGTTTGGGGTGAAACCCTTAGGGTTTCGGGTCGGCCCCCTTAGGGTTTCGCCGGCGGACCTTTTGGGGGTTGTCGCGGCGGAGTGGGGGGATGTGCTATAATGCAAGGACATGAGCATGAGGCCTTCGGAAGAGATGAACCAACGGAACGCGTCGTTCGACAATCGGCTGCGTCCCACCCGCTTTGACGACTTCCTGGGGCAACGGAAGGTTCGCGACCGGTTGATGCTGGCCGTGGAGGCCGCGTTGGGGCGCGGCGAGCAGTTGGATCACGTGCTCCTCTCCGGGCCGCCCGGCCTGGGCAAGACGACCCTGGCCTACATCTTGGGCGAGGCGATGGGCGTGCACGTGAAGGCCACGAGCGGGCCCGTCATCGAGAAGCCGGCCGATTTGGCGGGCCTGCTGACCTCGCTGGAGCCGGGCGACATCGTCTTCATCGACGAGATCCACCGCATGCAGCGCACCGTCGAGGAATATCTCTACTCGGCGATGGAGGATTTCGTCATCGACATCATGATCGACCAGGGGCCGAACGCGCGGAGCGTGCGCCTGGAGCTGCCGCGCTTCACCCTGGTGGGCGCGACCACGCGCAGCGGCCTCATCTCCGCGCCCCTGCGTTCGCGCTTCGGCCTGCAGAACCGCCTGGACTACTATTCGCACGAGGAGCTGGCCCAGATCGTCGCCCGCAACGCGGGGAAGCTGGGCGTGGAGATCGACGGCCGCGGCGCGATGGAGATCGCCTCGCGCAGCCGCGGGACGCCGCGCATCGCGAACAACCTCCTGCGCCGCGTGCGCGACTACGCGCAGGTCCGCGCCGACAACAAGATCACCGGCGAGGTGGCCGACAAGGCGCTCGCCCTCCTGGAGATCGACCCGCAGGGCCTCGACGAGATGGACGTGCGCATCCTGGAGGCCATCGTCGCGAAGTTCGGCGGCGGCCCCGTGGGCGTGGCGACCATCGCCGTGGCCGTGGGCGAGGAGCCCGACACCGTCGAGGAGGTCTACGAGCCCTACCTTATCCAAGAGGGCTACATCGACCGCACCCCCAAGGGCCGCGTGGCCCTGCCCAAAGCCTTCAAGCGCCTGGGGCTCTCGCCCCTGGGCCAGCAGGATTCCCTCTTCCAATGAGCGCGCCGACCCCCAACGCCAAGCCCGCCGCCAAGGCCGCGCCCCTGCGCGTGCGCCGCCGGGAACCCGTGCGCGGGCTCCGCTGGCGCAGCGCCGAGGAGCGCCGCGAGGCCAAGCTGAAGATCGCCGCCATCCGCCGCGAGGCCGAGGCCCGGCGCCTCAAGGAGATGCGGCTGGACATGCGGGTGCTGCGCTCGCCCAAGGCGATGCTCATCGTCCTGGCCGTCATGCTCCTGCTCGGCTTCGCCGTCACCGCGGCGCTCGACAAGCCCGTCAAGCCCCGCCCCGACCAGACGCTCCTGATGCGCGAGCGCGCCCGCCGCAGCGTCAAGGTCGCGGCCCAGGCGCTCACGCTCTACCGCGTGCACACCCTGCAGTGGCCCCGCGAGCAGCACGGCCTCGCGGCCCTGCTCCGCCGCTACGACGCCTACGGCTGGAAGGGCCCCTACATCAATTGGGCCCTGACCGACCCCTGGGGCACCCCCTTCGTCTACCACGCGCCCGACTCCCGTTACGAGGCGCCGATCTTCTTCTCCTGCGGCCCGGACACCCTGCCGGACACCGCCGACGACATCCGCGCCGTCCCCGAGGACTTCGTCTGCGACGAAGGCACGTGGCGGCGCACCGAGGCCCCCGAGACCCCGACCCCCGAGACCCAAACCGATGAGGTGACACCATGAGACTCCTGCGTACGCTGTTGGCTTCCCCCCTGCTCTGGGGCCTGGTCGCCCTGGGCTTCTTCCTGATCGGCCTCTGTCCCTGGGCCTTCCCCGGCGAGGGCGCCGACTTCATGGCCCGCACCCTCGGCCTCCTCCCCGCGTCCAACGCCCACCCCCTGGCCGGCCTCTTCTACGGCGCGTTCGGCGCCTGCCTGCCCGCGGGCGCCGCCGTCGCCGCCATGAACGCGGCCTCGGCCGTTTTCGGGGCGCTCTGCGTGGCGCTGCTCTGCGCCCTGGTGCGGGGGCTGCTCTACTTCTTCGGCGACGAGCCGCGCACCGTCCCCTACACCCCGTGGGCCGTGGCCGTGGCCGTCCCCGTCGCCGCCCTGGCCTGCCTGCTCTCGCCCGACTTCGTCCGCGCGTCGACCCACTTCCAGTGGCAGACCTTCGACCTCTTCCTCCTTCTGGCGGCCGCCTTCCTGGTCCTGCGCACGGCCGCCAACGGCAGCGCCGCGCGCATGGGCGTGGCCGCCTTCCTCATCGGCCTGATCGCGCTTGAGGCGCCCGAGCTCGCCCTTGTTGTGCCGGTTCTCCTGGTCGCCCTGGCCCTCTCCTTCTTCTTCGCCCACACGCGCCTGCACGCCAAGGCCTACGGCTACGCCCTCGCCCTGCCGTTCGTCGTCGGCCTGGCGCTGGGGTGCGCCGTCATCGTCGCGGGCGGGTCGAGCCTCCAGGGCGCGCTCGTCGGCCACGGCGTCCGCCTGGCCGTCGCCGTCGGGGACTTCCTGAAAGACGGCCCGTGGATCCTGATGGCGCTCTTCGGGATTGTGCCCGGCGTGCTCGCGCCCTTCGTCGTCGGGGCGGTGGGCGTCAACCGCCGCACCCTCTCCACCGTCGTCACGCTGCTCGCGCTCACGGCGCTCTCCGTCATCGCCTTCCTGCCCATCGACGTCTCCGTCGCCGGGCTGGCGCGCGAGTGGGACGAGGCCTATCCCCTTCTGCCCGTGGTCTGCGCCGCGCTGGGCCTGGGCGCCGCCTGCGGCTCGCTCGTCCTCTTCGCCGCGGTCCGCACGCCCTTCGAGGGCGTCGTGGAGCGTTCCTTCGCCCGCAGGCTCTCGCGCCTCCAGGGCTTCGTGACCCTCCCGGTCGTGCTCGTCCTCTTCCTCGTCGGCGGCGTCTGGTCCCTCCTCGCCGCCCGCTCGGCCGACGCGGCCTACCTCTCCTCCGATCCGGCCCGTGACCTTCCCGCCGCCTACGCCGACGCCGTGCTCGACCGCGCCGGCGACGGCTGGCTTCTCACCGACGGCGCGCACGACGCCCTGATCGCCCTCCGCACGGCCGAACGCGGCGCCGGCCCGACCCTCCTGCACGCCGGCGACACAGACGCCCTCCTGGCCGCCTTCGACGCCGCCCCCTTCATCCGCGACGCCGACCGCGAGGACCTCCGTCTCTGGCTCCGCGACTTCGGCTTCCTCGCCTTCCTCCAGGCGTGGTTCGACCGCGACCCGCAGGGCGTCCAGGACAACCTCTCCACCCTCACCCTCACCTTCCTCGCCGCCTCGCAGGACCCCTCCAAGGCCAACTTCGCCCAGCGCCTCGTGAACGGCAGCCTCCTCCCCGACGGCCCCGTCTGCCGCCTCGCCGCCGACGCCCAGGCCCGCCGCACCGCCCTCCGCGCCCCCGAGAGCGTCGCCGAGTCCATCCCCTTGCTGGAGGACGGCGCCCTCCCCGAGACCGCCGCCCCCGCCCTCGTCGACTTCGCGCAGGACCTCCGCCGGCGCCTCGCCGCCAACGCCGTGAACGCCGCCTTCGCCCGCTTCACCGCCGGCGAGGCCGACCCCGCCAAGGCGCTCCTCGCCAAGGTCCACGCCTTCGACCCCGACAACCTCTCCGCCCTCGTCTTCCTGCACGACGTCGCCGTCCGCTTCGACGACACCGCCCTCCGCGACCGCTGCGAGGCCGACCTCGTCGCGCTCTACAACCGCTTCCGCGAGGAGAAGCGCCGCCTCTCCTTCGAGGAGGTCCTCATCACCCAGGGCAACCTCCCCATCCAGCCCATGCTCCAGGCCGTCGTCGTCCAGTACGCCCGCAACATCCGCGCCGCCGACGCCGTCGAGGCCCTCCGCCGCATCGCCGAGAGCGTCCGCACCCAGTCCGCCACGCTCCTCCAGAACCCCGGCCAGCTCCTCGCCGCCAACCTCCTCGCCGCCGCCAACGACCCCTCCCGCCGCGC
>DVOR01000078.1 GCA_018713405.1 Candidatus Spyradenecus faecavium
CCGCCGGACCTTGCGGAGCGGCGGCCGCCAAGCGTCGGATCGTTTGGTCCCTGAGCGCCGTCAGGCGGCGGAGCACCTCATCGAGGGAGACGGTCTTGGCGGCGCGGGCGCAACGGATGAGCGTCATCTCCACGAGCGTGCGCACCGAAAGGGCCGCGCGCAACTTGCCCTCCATCTCGGAGAGCAGGGAGGAGATCTCGACGATGCGCTGGGGCGGGGCCAGCTTGGCCTGCGCCTCGAGGACGGCGAGCTGCTCGGCGGTGACGTCCTGCTTGGCCAGCTCCGCGCCGGCCTGCTGGCAGACGAGCAGGTTGCGGAAGTGCCACAGGAGCTCCGCGGTCATGCGGCGCATGTCCTTGCCGGACTCGTCCAGGGCCGCGACGGTGCGCAGGATGCCAGGGATGTCGCCCTGGAGGATGCTCGCGGCGAGCCCCTCGAGCGCCTCGCGGGAGACGAGCCCGAAGACGGCCAGCACGTCGGCCTCGGTGAGGTCGGTCCCCTTGAAGGCGATGAGCTGGTCGAGCGCGGAGAGCGCGTCGCGCAGGCCACCGTTGGAGCCGCGCGCGATGGCCAGGAGCGCGTCGTCGGTGATCTCGATCTTCTCCGCGTTGCAGATGAAGCGCAGGCGCCCGACGATGTCGCCCACGGAGATGCGGCGCAGGTCGAAGCGCTGGCAACGGCTCACGATGGTGGGCAGGACCTTGTCGCCCTCGGTGGTCGCGAAGATGAACTTCACGTACGGCGGGGGCTCCTCGAGGGTCTTCAACAGCGCGTTGAAGGCCGCGTTCGAGAGCATGTGCACCTCGTCGAGGATGAAGACCTTGAAGCGGCTGTGCGTGGGGGCGAACTGCACCTGGTCGAGCACGGCGTGGATGTCCTCGACCTTGTTGTTCGAGGCGGCGTCGAGCTCGATCACGTCCATGTCGCTGCCGGCGGCGATGCCCTTGCAGTTGTCGCACTCGCCGCAGGGGTGGGTGGTGGGGCCCTTCTCGCAGTTGAGGGCCATCGCCAGGATGCGCGAGAGCGTGGTCTTGCCGATGCCGCGCGGCCCGATGAAGAGGTACGCGTGGGCGATGCGGTCCTGCTCGATGGCATTGGCGAGGGTGCGCGTGACGTGGCCCTGCCCCACGACGTCGTCGAACGTCTTGGGGCGCCACTTTCGCGCGAGCACTTCGTAGGCCATGTCAGCGGCTCATCAGTTGCGCCACCAGGGCGTTGAAGCGCGCGGGGTCGGGCGGAAGCGTGCCCTCGGCCAGGCAGGCCTGCCCATAGAGCAGGTCGATGGCGTCGGCGCGGCGCGCCTCGTCCTCCTCCGCGGCCACGGCCTTGATGAGCGGGTGGTCGGGGTTGAGCTCCAGGATGTGCTTCTCCTCGGGCACGGTCTGACCCATCGCCTCCATCATGCGGCGCATGGAGGGGGGCAACGCCTCCGGGTCCTGCACCAGGCAACAGGGCGAGTCGGTCAGGCGCGAGGTCACGCGCACCTCCTTGACGGTCTTTTCGAGCTGCTTGGCGAAGGCGTCGAGCGTCGGCTTGAGGGCCTCCTTCGCGGCCTCGAGCGCCTGCTTCTTCTCGTCGGCGTCGAGCCCCAGGTCACCCTTGTCGGCGAAGACGATCGGCGTCTTGTCGTACTCATAGAACTCGCCGGCGATGAACTGGTCCACGGGCGTCGTCAGGAAGAGCACGTCGTAGCCCTTGGCCTTCAGCTGCTCCAGGCACGGGCTCTGGCGCGCGGCCTGCTCGGTGTCGGCCGTGAGCATGTAGATGGACTTCTGGCCCTCAGGCATCGCCTCCTTGTAAGCCTTCAGGCCGGTGAACTTCCCGTCCTTGAGGTTCTTGAAGCGCATCAGCTCGGTGATCTTCTCCTTGTTCTCCCAGTCGGAGTGGAAGCCTTCCTTGAGGAAGTCGCCCAGCGCCACGGTGAAGGTCTCGAAGTCCTCAGGCTTCTCCTTCGCCATCTCGGCGAGGGCCTTCAGGACGCGGTTGGTGAGGTCGGCGCGGATCTTGCGGATGATGGCGTCGTCCTGCAGCATCTCGCGCGAGACGTTCAGCGGCAGGTCGCTGCTGTCCACCACGCCCTTCAGGAAACGCAACCACGGGGGCGTCAGCTCCTCGATCTCGTCACCGATGAAGACGTTGCGCACGTAAAGCGACAGCCCGTGCGTGTTCCCGGGCATCAGCATCTCCATGCCCACCGTCTTCGGGATGAAGAGGAGCGCGCGGTATTCCAGCGTCCCTTCCGCCGCGATGTGAAGCACCTTCAGCGGCTCCCCCACCCCACGCAAGGTCTGACGATAAAAGGCCTCGTACTCCTCCGGCTTCACCTCGTTCCGCGGGCGCTTCCAGAGGGCGACCATCGTGTTCAGCGGCTTGCGCTCCTCGTCCTGCTTCTCCTTCCCCTCCACCTCCAGGTAGATGGGATAGGCGATGAAGTCGGAATAGCGGCGCACCAGGTCACGCAGCGTCCACTCCTCGGCGAACTGCGCCTGGTCGTCGCGCAGATGGAGCTTGATGGCCGTGCCGGGCGCGGTGCGCGTCCCCTCGTCCATCGTGTACTCCCCGTCGCCGGCGCTCATCCAGCGCGCGGGCTTCTGGCCCTCGCCGCGGCGGAGCGACTCCACGGTCACGGAATCGGCCACCATGAAGGCCGCGTAGAAGCCGACGCCGAACTTGCCGATCAGCTCCGGGATGTTCGTCTCCTCGCCCGCCTTCAACGCCTCGGCGAAGGCCTTGGAGCCGCTCTTGGCGATGGTGCCCAGCGCCTCCTCCATCTCCTCGGCGCTCATGCCCAGACCGTTGTCCTCCACGGTCAGCGTGTGGGCGGCGGCGTCCGCGCGGAGCGTGATCTGCCACTCCGGGGCCTCGGGCGCGATGGCCTTGTCCGTCAGCGCCAGATACTTCGCGCGGTCGATCGCGTCGCTTCCGTTCGAGATCAACTCGCGCAGGAAGATTTCCTTCTTGGAATACAGGGAATGGATCACCAAGTCCAGCATCTGCCGGATCTCAGCCTTGAAAGCACAAGTCTTAGCCATAGTTCTCAGACCTTTCTTCCCCTCTTATTTAAGGGAACCATTATTATACCACACCGCCCCGCCCGCCGCTTGCCCCGCCACCCCGTTTCGGGGTTTGGGGGCGACCTCGGGAAGGGCGGATTCGGAATAAGTGACGATGTTTTTCCGAAACCCTTAAGGGTTTGCCCCGAGACCCTTAGGGTTTGGGGTCGGAACCCTTAGGGTTTCGCCTCCGACCCTTGAGGGTTTCATCGGGGGCGGGGCAGCGAACACGCGGGCCGTCGGGCGTTGCCCCGTGGCTTGACGGGGGAGCGCGCCCAACGGCCTGCGTTGCGCGTGAATGAAGGAAAGGAGGGCCTCAGCGGGCGGCGGCGAGGAGCTGCGGCAGGGTGACGGCGCCCTCGTAGAGGGCCTTGCCGACGATGGCGCCCCAGAGGTTGGGGCGGCCGAGCGCGCGGATGGCGGCCACGTGCTCCGCGGCGGAGACGCCGCCGGAGGCGATGACGTTGACCAGCGGCACGGAGTCGGCCAGCTCGGCCAGCGCCTCGAGGTTGGGGCCGCCGAGCATCCCGTCGGTGGCGGTGTCGGTGTAGATGATGGTGCGCACGCCGAGGTCGGCCACGCGGCGGGCGAGGTCGGTGGCGCGCACGGCGGAGGTCTCGACCCAGCCCTTGGTCTGCACGAAGCCGCCCCGCGCGTCGATGCCCACGGCGATGCGGTCGCCGTGCTTGGCGACCCAGCGGCCGAGCGCGACCTCGTCCTCCAGCGCGCGGGTGCCGATGATGGCACGGGCGACGCCGGCGGCGAGGACGGCCTCGACGGCCTCGTCGGAACGCAGGCCGCCGCCGACCTCCACGCTCAGCCCGCACTCACGGATGATACGGGCGATGAGGTCGGCGTGGGCGGGCTTCCCGGTGAAGGCGCCGTCCAGGTCGACGACATGGAGGTGCTCGGCGTCGGCGTCCCGGAAGGCGCGGGCCTGGGCCACGGGGTCGTCGTTGTAGACGGTGCGCTGGTCGGCGCGGCCCTGGCGCAGGCGCACGCACTGGCCGCCCATGAGGTCGATCGCGGGGAGGATGACCATCACAGCACCCCCTTGCTGGAGGGGACGCCCGCGTCGCGCGGGTCGGGTTCGACGGCCATGCGCAGGGCGTGGGCAAGGCCCTTGAAGACGGCCTCGTAGACGTGATGGACCTCGCCGCCGTAGGGCTGCTTCACGTGGAGGTTCATGCGGGCGTTGGTGACGAAGGCGCGCATGAACTCCTCGAGCAGGCGCACGTTGAAGTCGCGGATGTATTGCTCGGGGTGCGAGATGTCCCAGACCAGATAGGGGCGGCCGCCGAGGTCGACGAGCACGTCGGCGCGGGCCTCGTCCATCGGCAACATGAAGAAACCGTAGCGGCGGATGCCGCGGCGGTCGCCGAGCGCTTGGTCGAGCGCCGTGCCGAGCGCCAGGCCGACGTCCTCGACGGTGTGGTGGTAATCCACGTCCAGGTCGCCCTTGCAGGTCAGCTCCAGGTCGATGAGCGAGTGGCGGGAGAAGAGCTCCAGCATGTGGTTGAAGAAGCCGATCCCCGTGTCCACGGCGAAGGCGCCGGAGCCGTCGAGGTTCAGCTTCAGGGAGATGTCGGTCTCGCGGGTTTTGCGTGCGATGGCGGCTGTGCGCATAGGGGCTCCTTAGGCAAGCAGGGTGTCAAGCGCGGAAAGCAGGGTGTCGACCTCGGGGTCCGAGCCGACGGTGATGCGCACCCACGCGCCCGTCCGCGGGCCGGGGAAATAGCGCAGGAAGATGTGGCGGTCGCGCAGCGCCGCGAAGAGGTCCGCGGCCTTGGCCGGCGCGGGCGGCTTGGCGAAGAGGAAGTTCGTCTCCGAGGGCAGAACCTCCCACCCGCGCGCCTCGAGCGCGGCGGTCAGGCGTGCGCGCGTGGCCCGCACCTTCGCGACGCTCGCGTGCATATGGGGCAGGTCCTCGAGCGCCGCCGCGCCGACGACCTGCGCCAGCGCGTCCATGTTGTAGGAGTCCTTGATTTTGTAGAGCGCGTCGATGAGCGGCTCCGGGCCGACGCAGTAGCCGAAGCGCAGCCCCGCGAGGGAGAAGCTCTTGGAGAGCGTCCGCATCACCAGCAGGTTCTCGTTGCCGGGGGCCGTGGCCAGGGCCATGCAGTTGGCCGAGGCGAAGTCCGCGTACGCCTCGTCCACCAGCACCACGCCGGGATAGTCCCGCGCGAAGGCGGCGATCTGCTCGGGCGCGGCCAGGAGCGAGGTGGGGGCGTTCGGGTTCGTCCAGACGAAGACGTCGGAGAAGTCTTTGGGCGGCATGGGGCAGGTGAAGTCGTCGTTCAGCGGCAGGGCCTTGCCGCGCGCGTCGCGGATGGCGGCGAGCACCGAGTAGAGCGAGTAGGTCGGGTCGAAATAGCCCACCGTCCCGCCGACCTCGACGAAGGCCCGCGTGAAGAGCGCCAGGATCTCGTCCGACCCGTTACCCACGAAGACCTGCGCGGGGCGGCATCCCACGTTGCGGGCGATGACCTCCCGCACCCGCATGAAGACAGGGTCGGGATAGAGGCGCAGCGTCTTCCAATCGAAGGCCGCGAGCGCCTCGCCCACCTTCGGCGAGGGCGGATAGGGGTTCTCGTTCGTGTTGAGCTTCACCATCCCCGGGAAGTGGGGTTGCTCCCCCGGCACATAGCCGGCCAACGCCTCGACATGCTTGCAGATACGGCTCATCTTTGTCCTCAAAACGGGCGACAGTATACCACACCGGCCGCGCGCCTTCACAGCGCGGGGGCCCGCAGGCGGCCGCGGCGGTACGTGGCGAGGGCGCGCCCGCGGAGGGTCTGCCCGGCCCAAGGGCTGTTGACGGACTTGCTGGCGGAATGGGCGGGGTCGACCGTCCACTCGTCGTCCGGCGCCAGGATGGCCAGTTCGGCGGGGGCGCCGACTGCCAAGGTGGGGGGCGGCAGGCCGATGAGCGCGTTCGGGGCCGTGACCCACGCCGCGGCCCAGGCCAAGGGCGCCATCCCGCAGCGGCGCACCATCACGTCCCACGTCACGCCGACGGCGGTCTCCAGCCCGATGACACCGAAGGGCGCGGCCTTGAAGCCCTTGGCCTTCGTGGCGGGGGCGTGCGGCGCATGGTCCGTGGCAAAGACGGTGAGCGTGCCGTCAAGCACGCCCTGGCGGAGGGCTTCCACGTCGGCGCGCGTGCCGAGCGGCGGGTTCATGCGCCAGTTGCCGTCGTTGCCGGGGATGTCCTCGGCCGCGAGGGCCAGATGGTGGGGCGTGGCCTCGGCGGTCACCGGCAGGCCCTCGGCCCGCGCGGCCCGCACCAACGCCACGCTCTCCGCGCAGGACAGATGCTGCAGGTGCAGGGCGCACCCCGTGGCCCGGCAGAGGGCGATGTCGGCACGGACGGCCTCGACCTCGGCCTCCGGCGGGAAGATTGGCAGGCCGAACTCCCGCGCCGCGGGGCAGTCGCGCACGATGCCGCCGTCCTGCAGGCGCGGCACCACGGCATGGTCCATCACGGGCCGCCCCAGCTTCTTGGCGCGCAACATCACCACCCGCATCACGTCGGGGTCGGAGATCATCGCGCCGTCGTCCGAGAAGGCGACCGCGCCGGCCTCCTCCAACGCCTCGAGCGGCGCGCAGGCCTTGCCCGCACGGCCGACCGTCGCGCACGCGCTGGGGAAGATCGCCACCGCCGTCTGGGCCGTGCGCGCGCGGCGCACCAGGTCGGGCGTGTCGGTGGGCGGGTTGGTGTTGGGCATCGTCACCACGCGCGTGAAGCCGCCGTTTGCGGCCGCCGCGCTGCCGGAGACCAGGTCCTCGGCCTCGGTCGCGCCCGGGTCGCGGAAGTGGACGTGCACGTCGCACAGCCCCGGCGTGACCACCAGCCCCGGGCGGTCGATGACCGTCAGCCGCGCGGCCGAGGGAAGCTTCGCAGGGACGGGGGCGATGCGCCCCTCCGCGTCCACGAAGAGCGCGCCGACCTCGTCGCGTCCGTTCGCGGGGTCCAGCAACCGAGCCTGCGGGATGTAAAGAGCCTTCTGTGTTTCGCTTTTCATGACGTGCACAGTATAGCAAATCCGCCCCACCCTCCCAGCGGATGGCGGACAGGAGAGATTGGGCGGGTTGCCGCGCGAGGCGGACGAACGCGCGCGGCGGATTTGGTATACTGGGCGGCATGATTGAGAGGGACCGCGATGATTGATGCGTTGGTGTTTGCCTGGGGCAACTTCGTGAAGTTGTTCTTCCTCTTCTGCCCCTTCTTCGTGCTGAATATGTTCCTTTCCCTGACGGAGGGGGCGAGCAGCGTGCGTAAGCGGAGCGTGGCCGTGCGCGTGACCTTCGTGGCGGTGACGGTGGGGGCGATCTCCTACTTCGCGGGACAGGGCTTCCTCAAGCTCTTCGGGCTGGACGTGGACGGCTTCCGCATCGGCGCGGGCATCCTGCTGATGATCATGGCGCAGGAGCTCGCGCTGGGGCACGAGACGCCCACGGCGCAGTCGCGCCCGCGCAACGTGGACGACATCATCGTGGTGCCGCTGGGCATCCCGATCATCATGGGGCCGGCGTGCGTCTCGCCCATCATCATCATCGGCGCGGAGGCCTTCACCGCGGCGACGCAGGGCGGGGCGTGGGATTGGTTCACCTTCCTCTTCGGCTTCGTGGGCTTCATCGGCGCGACGGTGGCCCTGGGGGCGTTGCTCTACTTCGCGGAGGCGCTGGAGCGCATCTTCGGGAAGAACGTCATCCGCATCTTCTCGAAGGTCTCGGGCGTCATCCTGATGGCGATGGCCGCGCAGATGATCGTGACGGGCTTCATGGCCTTCCTGGACAAGTCGACGGTCGGCCAGAAACTCTTGGAAGTCTTGACGCAATGAACACATGGACCGTGGAGATCGGCGGCGTGGCCTGGACGGTCGCGCCGGGTGAGCGCTGGGTGGTGACGGGGCCGGCCGCCAGCGGCAAGACGTGGGTCTCGGCGCAGCTGGCGCGACGCTACCCCGACGACGTGGCGCTCGTCACCTTCGGCGGCCAGGCCGCCGCCGCGGGCACCGACTGGGCCGGCGCGCGGTGGTACGCCAGCGTGGGCTACGATTCACGCACCGTCGCCGAGACGCTGACCTACGAGGCCGTGAACGGCATCAGCCCCTTCGAGGTGCGCGACCCCGAGCCCGAGGCGCGCGAGGCCTTCGCCAAGGCCTTCGACTGGGCGCGCGAGGCCCTCCTGCTGGACCCGCTCCTGGAGCGGCAGACGCTCCAGCTCTCGAACGGCGAGCAACGCCGTGTGATGCTCGCGCGCGCCATCCTCCGCCTGACGCCCGCCCTCGCGCTGGACGACCCCTTCGCCGGGCTCGACCCGGCCATGCAGCGCACCCTCCGCGACGCGCTCGACGCCCTGGCCGCGCAGGGACGCACCCTCGTCGTCACCGTGCGCAACGAGGACGAGATCCCGCCCTGCACGACCCACCGCCTGCGCCTGCGCGACCGCGCCATTGAATCGCAGGGCCCCTGCCGCCCGCCCAAGGCACGCCCTCGGGAGATGGCCTTCCGCAAGAACCCGCCGTCCCTCGATACGCCCACGGCGCTCCGTCTGCGCGACCTGCACTACCAGGTGGACGGGCGCGACCTCTTCGGCGGCCTGGATTGGGAGGTGCACGCGGGCGAACGCTGGCTGATGGTGGGGCCGAACGGCAGCGGCAAGAGCACCCTCCTCTCCCTCATCCTGGGCGACTCCCCCATGGCCTACGCCTGCGACATCGAGCGCTTCGGCGCGCGCCTCGGCCCCGGCGTGCCGCTCTGGTCCGTCCGCTCGCGCATGGCGCTGGTCTCCCCGGAGCTGCAGGCCTTCGCCGACCCCGGGCAGACCGTCGAGGCCGCCGTCTTTTCCGGACTCTTCGACCGCGAGGGCCAGCGCAAGCGCCCCACCCCGGCCCAGCGCAAGACCGCCGCCGCGCTCCTGAACGCCCTGGGGCTCTACGAGCGGCGCAAGGAGCGCCTCGGCACGCTCTCCGACGGCTTGGCCCGCCTCGCGCTCGTCATCCGTGCCTTGGTCCCCGCACCCGACCTGCTCTTGCTCGACGAGCTGTGCATGAACCTGGAGGACGCCGAGCGTGACCGCCTGCTGCGCCTGCTCGGGCGGCTCCTCGACGAGACCCCCGCCCTGACGGTCGTCTGCGTGGCGCACCGCCCCGACCATGTTCCGCCGGGCTTCGACCGCGTCCTGAAACTGGGAGGCCCCCATGCTTGACACCCTGAAACGCTACTGCTCCCTCCACGCCACCCCCGGCGACGAGGCCGAGGTCTTCGACGCGCTCCTGCGCGACTGGAAGGCCCAGGGCTTGGACACCCGCGCCTTCGGCTCCCTCGCCGTCTGCGCCTGCCCCGGCGAGCGCAAGAAGAGCGACACCCTCCTGCTCGTGGCCCACGCCGACAGCCCCGGCTTCACCGTCCAGACCGTCCACCCCGACGGCGAGGCCACCGTCATCCCCCTCGGCGGCATCCGCCGGCGCAACCCCGCCGACCTCGTCCTGAAGACCGCCGACGGCCCCCGCCCCGCGCGCCTGGAGCGCCCCCCCGCGGCCTCGGCGCGTTGGCTCGGCGAGCTGCCCCTGCGCGTGACCTTCCCGGAGCCCTGCCCCGGCCTGCGCCAGGGCGACCGCCTTTGCTGGGCGCCCGTCTGGGAGGAGCGGGACGGCCTCCTCGCCACGCCCTTCCTGGACAACCGCGCCGGCTGCGCCCTGGTGGCCGACTGGCACGCGCGCTTCGCGGGCCTCCTGCCCGGGTTCAACGTCGTCGTCGCGGCCACCGCGATGGAGGAGGTCAACGGTTTCGGCGCGGCCGTCCTCGCGCGTCAGGTCGGCGCCGACGCCGTCATCGTGCTCGACGCCACCTACGAGAACACCGCCCAGGGCATCGCCTTGGGCCGCGGCCCCGTGGTCACCCTCTCCGACGCCGCCTGCATCCTCTCCCCCACCCTGCGCGACCGCCTCCTCGCCTGCGGCGTCCCCCTGCAGACGGAGGTCTACAACTTCTCCGGCACCGACGCCCGCGCCTTCCCGCAGAGCGGCGGCGTCATGCCCGTCATCCCCCTCTTGCTGCCCACGCGCGGCAACCACTCCCCCCGCGAAACCTGCGCCGTGGCCGACCTCGAGGCCTGGCCCACCGCCGTCGCAGCCGTCGCGCGCACCCTCTTCGAGCCTACGCTATGAACCCGTTAGACAACGTCATCGTCGTCCTCGTCGGCACCCTTTATTCCGGAAACGTCGGCAGCGTCTGCCGTGCCATGGCGAACATGGGCCTGAGCCGCCTGACCCTCGTCGCCCCGCGCATCCTCGACGGCTGGGAGGAGGGCCGCCGCCTGGCCGTCCACGCCACCGACATCCTCGACGCCCGCCGTGAGGTCGCGACCCTCGACGAAGCCCTCGCCGACTGCGCGGCCGTCGTCGGCACCACCGCCCGCGGCGGGCTCTACCGCGCCACCGTCCAGCCGCCCCGCGTCTTGGCGCCGGAGATCCTCCGCCTGGCCGCGCAGGCCCCCGTGGCCATCGTCTTCGGCCGCGAGGACCAGGGCCTGCACAACGACGAGATCGCTCGCTGCACCCACCTCATCCGCATCCCCGTCGACCCGCGCTACCAGAGCCTGAACCTCTCGCAGGCCCTCCTGATCGTGGCCTACGAGCTCTACGCCGCCACCGGCACCTACGTCAGCCCCGTGGAGGAGGCCGTCTCGCTGGCCACCCAGGCCACCAAGCACGCCCTCATGGCCAAGTGGCGCCAGGCGATGCTCGACATCGGCTTCATGGACGAGCAGAAGGCCGACCACATGATGCAGGGCTTCCAGCGGATCTTCTCGCGCGGCGTGCGCACCGACCCCGACGCCAGCATCATGCTCGGCGCGGCCCACCAGATGTCGTGGGCCGGGCGCCGCGCCCGTGGCAATCAATCGTGATGGGCGTGGCGGCGGTTCCGCCACACGCCGTTCAGCAACAGCGCGGCCAACGGCGCCAGGAAGAAGAGCCCCGCCGCGTGCGAATGCGCGTGGCCGGGGTCGGTCAGCCCGGGGATTGAGACGAAGTCCCGCAGGGGAAAGTCGATCGCCAGCCCCGCCGCCACGGCCACCAACGCCACCGCCGCCACGAAGGCCGCGGTCGTCCGCCACCCGAACTCCCGCCCCAGCACCAGCAGGGCCGCCACGTGCGTGGTCGGCGCGCAGGCCATGAAGACGAAGGCCGCGCCCGGCGAGAGCCCCGCCGCCACAAGCCCCGCCGCCACCGGGATGATCGCCAGCGAGCAGGCGTAGGTGGGGATGCCGATGAGCACCGCCAGCAGGTAGGCCACCGGCAGG
>DVOR01000010.1 GCA_018713405.1 Candidatus Spyradenecus faecavium
GGGTGGGCTCAGGCGCCGAAGTGGATGGGGGAGAAGTATTTCGGCACGTGGAAGTTGAGCTCGGGGCTCTGGGGGAGGAGGGTGCCCCAGTGGGGGCGGCTGGAGCAGTCGGCGCACTTGCAGAAGTTGCCCTGCCAGGTTTGGCCGGAGAGGTCGCCGAGGGGGCCGAAGATGCTTTCGAGGTAGGCGCGGGGGATGCGCACGATCATCCACCAGTCGCAGGGGGCGGTGTCCTCGGGGTCGATGACCTGGGGGAGGTTGCCCTTGGCGGTGAGGAGGCGGATGGTGTCCTTGGCGATGTACTCGAAGTCGGCGAAGCCGCCGGGGGCGCGGGTCCAGTTGCGGATGTGGGAGGAGTGGATGCAGCCGCCGGCGTTGACCTCGAGGTTGATGTAGCCCTTCTCGATCTTGAGGGGCTGGAGGAAGGCCTCGACGCAGGCGTCTTCGCAGACCATGGAGTTGGTGGCGGTGTGGGCGATGCGGACGTAGCGGTCGCTGACCTGCCAGCAGAGCATGATGTCGTCGCCGTTGTGGAGGGCGCGGAGGACGGTCTTGGGGTGGTGCTCGGAGGACTTCTCGTGCCAGTAGGCGTATTCGCCGGGCTCGGCCTTCTGCCAGATGGGGTCCTGGGGGTTGAAGTCGGGGAGTCGGTCGACTTTGTTGATGGTGTATTCGGTGAGCATGGTGTTTCTCCTTTCTCAGATCAGAAGATGTCTGCCTTGATGGGTTGGGCGGGGGCGTACTCGCCGGAGTGGTAGAACTGGTCGGCGTCGCCGACCTCGGCCTTGAGGCGGTAGAGCTCGACCTTGAGGGCGGCGACGACGTTGGCGTAGGCGGGGTCGGCGTAGCGGTTGGTGAGTTCCTCGGGGTCCTTCTTGAGGTCGAAGAGCTCCCACTCGTCCTGCTTGTAGTAGTGGATGAGCTTGTAGCGGTGGGTGCGGACGCCGTATTGGGCGGGGGTGTTGTGCTCGCCGCCCTCGATGTAGTAGCGGTAGTAGAAGGATTGGCGCCAGTCCTTGGGCGTGCCTGTGGTGACGTTGGGGAGGAAGGAGCGGCCTTGGTAGTTGTCGGGGCGGGGCGCGCCGGCGGCGTCGCAGAAGAGGGAGGCGAAGTCGACGTTGGTGATGATGTCGGTGTTGACCTGGCCGGGCTTGACGGCGGCGGGCCAGCGCAGGAGGAAGGGCATCTTGAGGGATTCCTCGAGCATGAGGCGCTTGTCGTAGAGGCCGTGGTCGCCGAGGAAGAAGCCCTGGTCGGCGGTGTAGATGACGATGGTGTCCTGGTCGATGCCCTTTTGCTTGAGGTAGTCGAGCATCTGGCCGACGGAGTCGTCGACGGACTGGACGCAGCCGAGGTAGTCCTGCATATAGCGGAGGTAGGAGAGCTTGATGCGCTCGCGGCGGCGGCGTTCGCGCTCGGCGTCGGGGAGTGCGGCGTCGTCGCGGATTTCCTTGGGCCAGCGGTTGCGGGATTCGCCGGTCTTGTACTGCTGGGGGTCGACGCCGGGGAATTGGCCGCCCTGGGTGAAGTATTCGGTGAGCTTGAGGTCGGCCTCGATGCGCATATGGTGCTCGAGGGTCATGGCGGTGCGGCCGATGGGGGTGGCGCGGCCCTGGTGGTCGTCGAAGAGGGTGTCGGGGGGCGGGATGTCGGCGAGGGTGAGCTTGCGGAAGGCGTCGCGGTACTTGGGCTCGGGGAGCCAGTTGCGGTGGGGGGCCTTGTGGAGCATGGCGACGAAGAAGGGCTTGCCCTGGGCGAGGGCCTCGTCGATGACGCCCTGGGTGACGCGGGTGAGGTTGTCGGTGGCGTATTCGCCGGGGAAGGTGATGCGGCCGTTGGCGAAGTGGTCCTTGGCCGTGGGGGGGCACTTCTCGGGCTTGGTGAAGAAGTAGGGGTCGAAGTACTGCCCCTGGTTCTGGTAGATGGCCCAGCGGTCCCAGTCGGTGTCGCGGACGGTCTGGGGGCCGCCCATGTGCCACTTGCCGAGGAGGGCGGTGTAGTAGCCGCTGTCGCGGAGGGTGCCGCCGACGGTCTTGATCTTGGGGGAGATGTCGTTGAAGACGGGGACGCCGTTCTTGCAGCTGTACATGCCCGTCATGATGCAGGCGCGCGAGGGGGTGCAGATGGAGTTCGTCACGAAGACGTCCTGGAAGAGGGCGCCCTCCTTGGCGAGGCGGTCGATGCCCGGGGTCTTGTTGATGCGCGAGCCGTAGGCGCCGATGGCGTGGGCCGCGTGGTCGTCGGTCATGATGAAGAGGATGTTGGGGCGCTTCTTGCCGGCGGCGGCCTGGGCGAGCGCGAGGGGCGCGGCCCCGGCCGCGGCGGTCAGGGCCAGGCCGCACCCGGCGGCCTTCAGGAAGTCTCTGCGATTGGTCATGTCATTTGTCCCGTGGTTGGTTCCGGCCCTTCCGGCCGATGACAATAGATTAGCACAACGGGAGGAAGTTTGGAAGTTTGGATGTTTGGAAGTTTGGCCGTGCGTACCAAGCTTCCAAGCCTCCAAACCTCCAAGCTTCCCCTCGGCGTCAGCCGAGGAGGTACCGTTCTGCCTCGAGGGCGGCCTTGGCGCCGGCGCCGGCGGCGACGACGGCCTGCTTGTAGTCCGGGTCCATCACGTCGCCGGCGGCGAAGACGCCCTCGGCGGAGGTGCGCACGCCGTCGCGCACGGCGACGTAGCCGCGGGGGTCGAGGTCGACGGCGCCCTTGAGGAAGGCGGTGTTGGGGGTGTGGCCGATGGCGACGAAGAGGCCGCTGACGGGGAGGTCGCGCAGGGAGCCGTCCTTGACGTTGCGCAGGCGCACGGCGGTGACGGCGCCGGCCGCGGGGTCGAGCACGTCCTCCACCACGGTGTCCCAGACGGGGGTGATGACGTCGCTGGCCAGGACGCGCTCGGCCATGACCTTGCTGGCGCGGAGGGCGTCGCGGCGGTGGATGAGCCAGACGCGGGAGCAGAGGCGCGCCAGGAAGAGGGCGTCCTCGCACGCGACGTCGCCGCCGCCGACCACGGCCACCTCCTTGCCGCGGAAGAAGGCGCCGTCGCACGTGGCGCACCCGCTGACGCCGCGCCCGATGAGCGCCTGCTCGGCGGGGAGCCCCAGCCAGCGGGCCGAGGCGCCGGTGGCGAGGATCACGGCGCGGGCCTCGAGCGTCCCGGCCACGAGGGTCTCCAGCTGCTTCACGGGGCCCGAGAAGTCCGCGCCAACGGCCTCGTCCATCTCGAAGACGGCGCCGAAGCGCTCGGCCTGGCGGCGCATGGAGACGACGAGGTCGTAGCCGTTGACGGGCTGCTCCAGGCCGGGGAAGTTCTCGATGTCGGTGGTCTGGGTGAGCTGGCCGCCGGGCTGGGCGCCCTCGAGGACCAAGGGGCGGAGCCCCGCGCGGGCGGCGTAGAGCGCGGCCGTGCAGCCGGCCGGCCCGGAGCCGAGGATGATGAGATCGTGGGTCATGGGGTGGGACTCCTGTCAGGGAATAAGGGAGAACGGAGAACAGAGAACGGAGAACAGAACGCCCCTGCGGGGCGACGGGCGGGGTTCAGGGCCAAACTTCCAAGCCTCCAAGCCTCCAAACTTCCGGTCGCGAAGCGGCCTCCGTTCTCTCACGTGGTGGGCGGCGCCAGCCGCTCACCACGTGTGGTCTTTGTCTCCGGTGCGCTTGATGACCTTGGTCTCCTTGGCCATGAGGGTGGTGCCGGTGCGGAGGTCGTTCAGGCGCATCTGGAAGTAGTATTCGTACTGGTGGCCGCCGTTGTCGCGGCGGACGTCGCGGGCGACGATCTTGCCGGTGAGGGAGAAGTCGGCGCCCTTGAGCTGGCCCTTGGCCTGGAGGGTGGCGGCGTCGAACTCGTCGTTGCCGCGGACGGTGCGGACGTCGGCGACGAGGTCGTCGCGGTTGGCCGGGCTGTCGGCGAAGACGGCGGAGATGGTGAAGCGCTCGTCGTTGAGGAGGGCCTCCTCGATGCGGGCGGTGACGAGCCCGGTGTCGATGCCCATGGGCGTGGCGTCCACCACCTTGCCCACGGCGACGACGTAGGTCTTGCCGGCGGGGGTGGCGGCGCGCACCTTGGCGGAGGCGAGGATGGCGTTGGTGGCCTCGGCCGCGGCGGCCTCGAAATCCTTGTAGTCGAGCCCGGCCACGATCTCGGTGTCGTTGACGGTGTCCACGAGCACGGTCTTGTCGTAGCCGCACCCGGCGAGGAGGAGCGCCGCGAGGGCGCAGGCGGGGAGGAGTCTGTTCATGGGGTGTCCTTTCGGTTCACCACGCGGGCATCCCCGGGCCGACGGCCTTGACCACCTGGCAGGAGTCCTGCCAGACGGCCACGCCGTCGGAGAGGCGCGTGGCTCTGAGGGTGAGGAAGTATTCGATGCGCAGCCCGCCGTTGTCGCGGCGGACGTTGCGCTGGATGAGCCGGCCCGAGAGCGAGAGGTCGGGGGCGCGGAGCGTGCCCTTGGCCTGGAGCGTCGCGGCGTCGAACTCCGCGTTGCCGCGGACGGCGCGCACGTCGCCCACCGTCGCGTCACGCGCGCCGCCGAAGGCGGCGGAGACCTCGAAGCGCTCGGAGAGGAGGAGGGCCTCGGCGAGCTTCTGGGTCAGGAGGTCGGGGTCCAGGTGCTGGCAGGTGTCGTTGGTCATGCGGCCGAAGGCGACGACCGCGGGCTTGGCCGCGGTGCCGCCGACGCGCGGGCTGGCGAGCAGGCTCTGCGCGAGCGTCGCCGCCGCGCCGTCCAGGTCGCGCCAGTCGAACGACACGGTCGTCTCGGCGTCGTTTTGCGTGTCCACCACCGCGGTGGACGACGCGCAACCGACGCAGAGCGCGAGCGCCAGGATGGGCCACGCCCGCGCCATCAGTCGAGCTCCCACTCCTGCAGGTAGATTTGGAAGTCGGCGCAGTCGGCGCTCGGCGCGGGGGCGGTGATGTACCGCCGCTCCAGCGGCGCCAGCGAGAGGGTCTGCAGGGTGTCGGTGGGGCTGCCCTGGCCGACGGGCCTGCCCAGCCCGTCCACCCAGGTGAAGCGGTAGCGCAGCTGCAGGGGCTCGTCGTCGGGGTTCTGGATCTGCACCTGTGCGGTGAGGGTGCCGTTGTCGCGGGCCGTCTGCAGGCCCAGCACGTCCACGGCGTCCGTCCCGGGGCCGTAGACACGGGACGAGCCGCACCCGGCGAGCGCCAGCGCGGCGGCCGCGATCAAGGGAAGTTTCGCTGTCATGGTTCTGCTCCTTTCGCGTCAAGGTCGATGGTCATCACGGTCGCGGGCCCGGCGGCGGTCGGCCGCCGCACCCACACCAAAGCGTTTCCTGTGCCCCGCAGGCGCACGGCCACCTCGCGCCCGCCCGCCGGCGCCACGCGCACCACGCCGTCCGCCGGGCGCGGCAGGGCCCCCATCCACACGGTCTTGGGCAAGAGGTCGGCGCAGCGCAGGTCGGCCTCGTTCGTGCTCACGTCCCACGCCGCCACGAGGGCGGAATAGCCCAGCGCGGCCAACAGCCCGGCCCACTCGTTGTCGTTGCCGCGCGCCGCCGCATAGATCGCGGCCTGGCCGCCCTCGTGCGCCGCCACGCGCGTCAGCGTCCGCACGATCTGCCGCGTGAGGATGCCCGGCCACGCGCGGTCGAACTGGTCCTCCGCCAGCGCGTCCACGTCCAGCAACGGCTGCAGCGCCACGCCGTTCGCGCTGTAGGCCGCCGCCGCGGCCGCGCGCTTCCGCAGCCTCGGCACCGCGAAGCTCACCGTGCCGATGCCCTGCAGCCGCCCCGCGATGGAAGGATAGGTGAAGGTCTCCGCCGTCTCCACCCGCCACGGCGCCAGCCCATCCTCCACGTAGACCCACACCCGCCCCTGGGGCCTGCGCCCGGCCTTCTCCGCCGCCAAATCCGCCTGCGCCGCCGCGTTCCCCGGCGCCAAGGCCGCCGCCATCGCCAAGTCGTTGCGCGAGGCATCCCCCGCGCACCACCGCGCCACGCCGGCCACGTGCGCGGCGTAGGCGTTGCCGAAGCCCCGCAGGTTCCCGAAGAGGCGCACCGCCTGCGCCCCCTCCGCGCTTGCCGCCGCGGCCGTCGCCGCGTCCAGCCGCGCCGTCTGGGCCGCCTCGCCGGCCACGTGCGCGCGCACCCACTTCGCCTCGTCCTGCGACAGGCCCTCCGCCGGCGCCTCGGCGATGGCCTCCGAGCACCGATGGAACCACTCGTACTGCCGCTGGCGCGCCCGGTTCAGCTCCACCCGCATCGCCCCCGCGTCCCCCACCGCGCCATAGGCCAGCGCCTTGTAGAGATTCGCGAAGACCCGGTCCAGCCCCTCCGGCGCGTAGGGCAGCGCGCAATCGTTCGTCAGCGTCGCGGCCGCCGAGTCCAGCGCTCCCGCCCCACGGTAACGCCGCGCCACGTCGTTGAAGCCGTTGTCCGCCGCGTCCAGATGGCCGATCGCCTCCGCCGGCGCCCCCTTCATCAGCGCCAACGCCCCCGCCTCCGCCGACCAGAACGGCGCG
>DVOR01000079.1 GCA_018713405.1 Candidatus Spyradenecus faecavium
GCCGATGGGCAGACTGCGGTCACCCTCACGGCCGTCTGGGAGAAGACGCCGGATTCCGTCACGGTGGCGTGCACGGATTGCCTGGGGCCGGTGAAGGCCTATCCCGGGCAGAAGGTGACGGTTTACCCGCCCGAGGGGCAGACCTTCGACGCCGCCGCGCCGCTGACCGTCTCGCCTGAGGGCATCGCCACGGCGGACGCGCTGAACGGGGACGGCACCGTCACGGTGACCTTCGCCAGCCCGCTTCCCGTGGGCGCGACCGCCGTCACGCTGCAGGGCAAGCTTGCCGAGCCGCCCGCGCCGTCGAGGCCCGGCTACCGCTTCCGCCTGCGGTGAGGGCGCCGGCCATGGAAAAGGCCCCGAGCGGATCGCTCGGGGCCTTTTTGCGTGCCGCGCGGGGCGGCTCACTTCGCCATGCCGGTCTGGCGGGCGTAGTTGAAGAGGCCGCCCGCGGCGATGACGGGGGCGACGGCGTCGGCGGCGGCGAGGGCGAAGACCTTGCCGTCGGAGAGGCGCGTGAGGGTGCCCGCGGCGAGGTCGAGCGTGGCCTCATCGCCGGTCTTGAACTGCTCCTTCAGCGGCTCGGCGCTCTCGAGGGGGAAGACCTCGCCGGAGGCGACGGCGTTGCGGAAGTAGATGCGCGCGTAGCTCTCGGCCACGACGGCCTTGCAGCCCGCGGCGCCGATGGCGATGGGCGCGTGCTCGCGCGAGGAGCCGCAGCCGAAGTTCTTCCCCGCCACGATGATGGCGTAGGGGGTGGTGCCGTCGGGGTTGGAGGAGAAGACGGGGTAGCTGTCGGGCAGGCCGGCGAGGGCGTGCGACCCCAGCTTGCGGTACTCCTCCGGGATGGTCGGCACGAGGTTCAGGTACATCGTGGGGATGATGAGGTCGGTGTCGATGTTGTCGCCCAGCACGTAGACCTTGCCCGTGACCTTGAAGTGCGAGACCGGCTCGCCGGCGTGGTGCGTGGGCGCGGTGGCGGGGCGGCCCTCGGCCTTCGCGGGCGGCGTGCGGGGCGGCTCGGGGCGGTCGATCCCCAGGATGGCCCACGGGCTCTCGATGTGGCCGGCGATGGCGGTCGCCGCCGCGGTGGCGGGCGAGGCCAGGTAGATCGGCGCCTCCTTCGAGCCCATGCGCCCGATGAAGTTGCGGTTCGTGGTGGAGACGACGACCTCGGTGCCCTTGGTGCGGGCGTAGGTGTCCACCGGGCCGCCCAGGCAGGCGCCGCAGCTGGGGCGCTGGATGGGCTCGCAGCCGGCGTTGACGAAGATCTGCTCCAGCGTCTGGCCGTCGATGGTCAGCGTCGTCAGGTCCTGCATCACCTGGCAGGTCGCCGGCACCAGGCAGGTGCGCACGGCCACCTTGCGCCCCTTGAGCACCTTCGCGGCCCAGAGGAAATCCTCCGTCTTGCCGCCGGTGCAGGAGCCGATGTAGACCTGGTCCACCTTCACGTCGCGGCAGGCCGAGGCCGGCGCGTAATTCTCCGGCAGGTGCGGCTTCGCCACGCACGGCACGAAGGTCGAGACGTCGTAGGTGTACGTCGCCAGCACCGGCGCCTCCGGGTCGCCCTCGATCAGCGCGATGTCCTGCTCGCCCGTGTGGGCGCGGACGTACTCCAGCGTCTTGGCGTCCGGCGGCACGATGCCGCTCTTGGCCCCCGCCTCCACCGCCATGTTGCAGATCGTCATCCGCTCCTCGATGCTCATCGCCGCCACGGCCTCGCCGCAGAACTCCATCGCGCAATAGGTCGCCCCATCCACGCCGATGTCGCCGATGATGCGCAGGATCACGTCCTTCGCCGTCACGAACGGCGGCAACGTCCCGTTCAGCACGAACCGGATCGTCTGCGGCACCTTGACGAGCAGCTTGCCCGAGCCCATCACGAAGCCCGCGTCCGTGTTGCCGATGCCGGTGGCGAACGCCCCCAGCGCGCCGTGCGTGCACGTGTGCGAATCCGTCCCGAAGATCACCATCCCCGGCTTCACGTGCCCCTTCTCAGGCAGGCCCACGTGGCAGACGCCCACATAGTTCGGCGTCCCCGGGTCATAGAAATGCGGCAGCCCCTGCTCCTTCACGAACGCGCGGTCGATGTCGATGTTCCGGTGCGCCTTCTCGTCCTTCGTGTGGATGTAGTGGTCGGGCATGATCACCACGCCCTCCTTCGAGAAGACCTTCGCGTCCTCCCCGAACTCCCGCTTGAAGACGCCGATCGTCCCCGGCCCGCACACGTCATGCGTCAGCAGCACATCGGCCTTCACCCAAACCGATTCCCCGGGTGCGACCGAGTCCCTGCCCGCCGCGCGGGCCAAAATCTTTTCCGTGATCGTCATCATGGCGCAATTCCTTTCATTCGTTCCCGTCATTGTACCACACCGCCGCCCCTTTTGCCCGCACGCCGAAAGGAAGTTTGGAGGCTTGGAGGCTTGGTTGGGGGGCTCCGCCGCCGGGACTGCCAGAAGGGAAACCGCAGATTGCGCAGATTCGGGGCAGATTAAGGGCGTGCTACCGCACGCAGGACGCAGGAGGGGAAACTTGGAAGTTTGGCGGCTTGGTCGGGACGGCACCGTCCGTCGCCCGCTTGCCGGGCGCTCCTGAATCTCTTGACTCTCCTGCACCTCCTGCGCGTCGCCTGCCGTGTCCCGGTCAGGCACGTCCGCAGGACGTGCCGGGGGTGCAGGGCGAACTTCGCCCTGCCGGGGCGTGGGGCAGCGCCCCACATCCACCAATCAGCCAATCAGCTAATCAGCCTTTCCGGATGTGCTAGAATGGCGCCCATGAACACGAATCTGCCGCAACAGGCCGAGGGCGTCGCCCCGGCACGCGATCGGGGTGGGACGTCCTGCGCGTCCTCGCCTGCGTGATGGTCATCGTCGTCCACGCCCGCGGCCCCTACACCTACCACGCGGACGGGACGCTGGACTTCTGGGCGGCCTTCTACTTCGTCCTCGTGCGGGCCGGCGTCCCCCTCTTCATCATGCTCTCCTCCGCCCTCCTCCTCGCCCTCTGGCTCGCGCCGACCAAGGCCGACGCCATGACCCTGGAGCGCGTGATCGACTTCTTCAGCCCCGCCGTCGTGCTGATGACCGCCGGCGCCTTCATGGCCCTGCGGCGCCTCCGCCCCACCGGCTGGTGCGGCGCCCTCGTCACCCGCCTCTCCAAACGCTCCTTCGTCATCTTCCTTGCCCACTGGGCCTTCGCCGTGTGGGGATGGCCCATTGCCGCCGAATGGAATCTCCCCGCCGTCATCGGCATGCCCCTCCTCACCCTTGCCATCTTCC
>DVOR01000011.1 GCA_018713405.1 Candidatus Spyradenecus faecavium
CGGAAGCAGACGGTGGAGGCGCGCATCAAGCAACAGACCCAGACGGTGGGGGTGGATTGGGAGTTGCGCTGGGAGCGTCCGGCGCGGTACGAGGATGGCTTGGACTTCCGGGACAAGGATTTCCATGCCTACTTGGTGCGGGAGGGGGTGGAGCAGGAGCGCGACAAGAAGACGCAGGCGCCGAAGGAGTGGTTCAAGATCGGCGGGGAAGAGTCGCTGGCGCGGTTTGAGACCTTTGTGCGGCGGGGCGCGCCGCCGAAGGGGAAGGAGATGGCCTCCTATTTCCTGCGGAACGAACAGGCCGAGGCGGTGCTGTTGGCACGGAAGTATTTTAAGGAAGGGGGAGAGGCCTTTCTATGGAACGCGAAGCCGCGCTTCGGGAAGACGTTGGCGGCGTATGACCTGGTGCGGCAGATGCACTGCAAGAAGGTGATGGTGGTGACGAACCGGCCGGCGGTGTCGTCGGGCTGGGTGGAGGACTTCTTCAAGTTCATCGCGTGGCAGGAGCCGTCGTTGCTCTTCCTGTCGGAGAACGAGGAGGCGAAGAAGGGGCGGCCGGGGGTGCTCTCGCGGACGGCCTTTCTGGCGAAGCTGGACGCGCAGGATCCGGAAGAGGAGCCTTATGGCTTTGTGGTCTTCGAGTCGCTGCAGGGGCTGAAGGGGTCGCGCTACTTCGGGGGAAAGTTTGACAAGCTGGCTTGGTTGGCGGGGATTGAGTTCGACCTGCTGATCATCGATGAGGCGCACGAGGGGGTGGAGACGGAGCGTGCGGACTTCGCCATCGATCGGCTGAAGCACAAGCACCGTCTGCACCTCTCGGGGACGCCCTTCAAGCAGTTGGCGAGCGGGGCCTTCACGCCGGCGAACACCTTCACGTGGAGCTACGTGGATGAGCAGGAGATGAAGGCGGTCTGGGCAGGCGAGGAGAACAGTCCTTACGAGGACAAGCCGACGCTGCGGATGTACACCTATCAGCTGTCGCCGATGGTGGAGGCGGAGGTGCGGCGCGGGTTCGACGCGGACCACAAGTATGCCTTCGACCTGATGGAGTTCTTCGCCACGAAGGGGGATG
This sequence comes from Candidatus Spyradenecus faecavium, assembly GCA_018713405.1. GTDB lineage: Bacteria > Verrucomicrobiota > Kiritimatiellia > RFP12 > DVOR01 > Spyradenecus > Spyradenecus faecavium. Next base: position 1,073 of record DVOR01000011.1, read on the forward strand.
GGACCTTTGTGCACAAGGAGGAGGTGTGGAACTTCCTGCGGACGCTGACGACGAACGAGAAGTATCCCTTCGGCACGCCGGAGCTGCGGGAGCAGTTGCGCCATACCATCTGGGTGTTGAACCGGGTGGCAAGCGTGAAGGCGCTGGAGAAGCTGATGAAGGAGCCCGGGAGCGGCTTTGAGGGCTATGAGGTGGTGCTCGCGGCGGGCGATGGGAAGAGCCTGGACGAGGAGAATGAGGTCATCCCCCAGCGGGCGTTGGACCGAGTGAAGACGGCCATCAAAGACGACTCGAAGCCGACCATCACGCTCTCGGTGGGGCAGCTGACGGTGGGGGTGACGGTGCCGGAATGGACGGGCATCCTGATGCTGAATGAGTGCAAGAGCCCGGCGGCTTATTTCCAGGCGACCTTCCGCGTGCAGAACCCGGACACGAAGCTGCGCGACGGGAAGCTGTATATGAAGGAGGAGGCGTATGTCTTCGACTTCAACCCGACGCGGACGCTGACGCTCTTCGAGCAACTGGCGAGCGAGACGGTGCCGGTGGAGCCAACGGCGGGAGAATCGCCCGAGCGACGGCGCGAGCGCAAGATCCGCAGGCTGCTGAACTTCTTCCCCGTCATCGGCGAGGACGAGCAGGGGCGGATGGTGCCGCTGGACGTGGGGCAGGTGCTCTCCATCCCGCGCCGGCTGAAGTGCCAGGAGGTGGTGCGCCGGGGCTTCATGTCGAACTTCCTCTTCCACAATGTGGCGAACCTCTTCCAGAACCCCGGCATCTACGCGGACATCATCAACCGGATGCAGGAGGCGGACGACTTCCATGGCACGAAGAAGCAGTCGGAGGAGGTCAAGCTGGACACCGTTGAGGTGGACGCGGACGGCAACGTGGTGGTGCCGGAGGAGACAGTCATCGGGACGGCGGTGGAGCATTTCGGCGAGAAGCTCTACGGCGAGGAAATCGCGTTGCCGGCGATCCCCACGGTCGCGGAACCGCCGAAGGCCTACGTGAAGGACGTGATGGCGCAGGTCAAGACGGCCATCGTGGACGTGGCGACCGAGGGATTGAAACCCGGCGCCAAGAAGCGCATCGAGCGGCAGGTGGAGCAGGGCCTGGCGGAGGCCGTCGCCGCCGTGGACCGGACGTACAACGAGCGGGTGGCCGAGGCGAACCTGAACCTGAAAGCGGCGATGGACGCGGCGCCGGACGAGGCGGCGCGGGAGGCCGCGGAGGTGCGTCACCAAGAGACGCTCGACGACCTGAAGCGACGCCGCGAGGAGGAGACCGAGACCGCCACGGTGGCGTATGTGAACACGTTGCCGGAGACGGTGACGCGGATGTCGCTCACGGCGCAGGCCGAGGCGGAGAAGAAGAGCGTGGAGGAGCAGGTGCGCGACCATTTGCGTGGGTTCGCCCGCACCATCCCGAGCTTCCTCATGGCCTACGGGGACGACAAGCTGACGTTGGCGAACTTCGACGCGTACGTGGAGCCGGAGGTCTTCAAGGAGGTCACGGGCATCATGCTGGAGGAGTTCCGGCTGTTGCGCGACGGCGGTACGCTGGATGGGCAGCAGGTGGAGGGGCGCCTCTTCGAGGAGACGGTCTTCAACGACTCGGTGAAGACGTTCCTGGAGAAGAAGCGGGAACTGGCCAACTACCTCGCGGAGGAGGCGAAGGAGGACATCTTCGATTACATTCCCCCGCAGAGGACGAACCAGATCTTCACGCCGCGCGAGGTCGTCGTGCGGATGGTGGATGCGCTGGAGCGGGAGAATCCCGGGTGCTTCGACGACCCGGAGAAGACCTTCGCCGACCTCTACGTGAAGTCCGGCCTCTACCTCGCGGAGATCGCCAAGCGGCTCTTCCGCAGCGCGGCCATGAAGGCGAGGTTCCCGGAGGAGCGGGCGCGGCTGGAGCACATCTTCACGCGCCAGCTCTACGCCATGGCCCCCACGGCCATCATCCACCGCATCGTGCTGGCCTATCTGCTGGACTTCGATCCCGACCTGCGCAAGCGCGCGGAGGCGCACATCGTCCTGGCCGACGCGGCCAAGGCCGCCCAGGCCGGCGCCCTCCCCGCCTTGGCGCAGGAGGTGTTCGGCTGAGGGGGAGGACGCCTGCGGCGTCCTGGAGAACAGAGAACGGAGAACAGAGAACGGAACGCCCCTGCGGGGCGACGAACGAAGCCGCCAACCAAACTTCCAAGCCTCCAAACTTTCCAAAAGCGGCCCTTCTCCGCGAAGACGCAAAGGTGCGCAAGGGACCGGGCACTTCACCGTTCGGCCCTGCGGGCCTCTCTGCCGTGCCCAGCCCTGCGGCGCCTCCAAACTTTCCCAAAAATAGCGCTTGACTTTGCGAAGCAGGTTCGATATAATTGTTGGCGTTTCTTTTTGCCGGACACTCCGGCGGCCCTGCGGGCCCTTTTCGCCGTGCGCCTTGGAGGCGTTGCGGCCCTTCTCCGCGAAGACGCAAAGGTGCGCAAGGGACCGGGCACTTCGCCGTTCGGCCCTGCGGGCCTCTCTGCCGTGCCCAGCCCTTGCGCCTCCTGTGCGCCCCCTTGTGCCCTTTGTGGTGAATCCCCACTGGCAGTCCTGCGTGCGCTAGCACGCCCTTAATCTGCTTCCAATCTGCGCAATCTGCGGTTTCCTGCGGCGGGCGGGGTTCGGGGTTGCGGGACGGGGGCGGGTTTTGCTAATGTATGAGGTGTCGGGCAGGAACGCCCAAACGCACCGAGGAGTCTCACATGAAGCAGCAAATGCTTGTCACCCTTTCCCTTGCCACGGCCGCGCTGATCTGCGGCTGCGCCAC
>DVOR01000080.1 GCA_018713405.1 Candidatus Spyradenecus faecavium
CCTGCGCCGCGCCTGCGCCGCGCGCCTCCCCGCCGGCGCCCAGCCCGGCATCCGCCCCGCGATTGTCGGCCCGGCGGATTTCTCGGCCTTCGTCGCGCCCGCCGACCTCGTCTTCCTGCCCGCGGCCTCCGGCCCCCTGCCCCCCGCCGCCCTGCTCGACGCGATGGCCGCCCGCCGCGCCATCCTGGCCGTGCGCTGCCCGGCCTACGAGGGCCTGCTGAACGCCGCCAACGCCATGCTCGTCGACTCCGACGCGCGTGCCCTCGCCGCCGGCGTGCTCCGCCACCTGCGCGCCCCCTGCCTCTGCGCCGAGCATGCCATCGCCGCCGCCGAGACCGTCGCCGCCGAGCGTTCCCTCGCCGACGCGGCGGACGCCCTGCGCGCCTGCTATTCCCTGGCCCTGGAGGAGACCGCGCCATGAAGCTTGCCCTCTTCGCCGACAGCGCCACCCCCTTCGTGGAACGCGCCTTGACGCGCCTCACGGGGGCCGAGGTCCGCGCCTGGCCCTTTTCCTGGCCCACCGCCGTCCGCCCCGAGCTGGAGGCCTTCGCCCCCGACTGGGTGCTCGTCTGGGCCTGCGCCGAGGCCGGGCGCTTCCCCGACGTCGCGCCCCTCCTGGCCCTCCCCTTCCGCTTCCTGGTCCCCAACCTCGTCACGCGCGACGACGGCACGATGGGCAGCCTGGCCCTCAGCGAGCCCGCCAGCCTGCGCGCGCGCATCCTCGCCTGGAACGCCCGCCTGGCCGACCTCGCCCGCGCCCACGCCAACCTCTCCCTGGTGGATTTGGACGGCGTGCAGGCGCGCCTGGGCCGCGCCAAGACCTTCGACCCGCGCCTCTGGGAGGCCGCCTCGATGGCGCTCACGCCCGAGGCCGCGGAGGCCTTCGCCGGGCGCGTGGCCGACGTCGTCCGCGCCGCCGCCGGGCACGTCCGCAAGGTCCTGGTGACGGACCTCGACGGCACGCTGTGGGACGGCATCGTCAGCGAGGTCGGCCCCGAGGGCATCGACCCCGAGGGCCCCGGCCGACGCGCCTACCGCGCCTGGCTCCGCGCCCTCGCCGACCGGGGCGTCCTGCTGGCCGTCGCCTCGCACAACGACCCCGACGTGGCGCGCGCCGCCTTCGACCGCCCCGGCCTCGGGCTGGCGCCGGCCGACTTCCTGGCCTTCGAGGCCGACTGGGGCCCGAAGCCCGACATGCTCCGCCGCATCGCCGCCCGCCTCCATGTGGGCACGGACGCGCTGGTCTTCGTGGACGACCGCCCCGAGCAGCGCGCCCAGGTCCGCGAGGCCCTCCCCGAGGTCGCCGTGCCGGAGATGCCCGACGACCCCGCCCGCTGGGTCGAGTCCCTAGCCGGCCTGAACCTCTTCGAGGCCGCCCAGCTGACCGCGGACGACCGCCTCCGCGCCCAGAGCCTGCGCGACGAGGCCGCCCGCGCCGAGGCCGCCGCCGCCCTCTCGCCCGAGGCCTACCTCGCCTCGCTTGAACAAGAGCTGACCGCCGAGCCCTTGGGCCCCGGCAACCTCGCCCGCGCCGCCCAGCTGACCCAGCGCTGCAACCAATTCAACATGCGCGGCACGCGCCACACCGAGGGCGACCTGGCCGGCCGCCGCGGCTGGGTCTACCGCCTGCGCGACCGCTTCGGCGACCTCGGCGCCATCGCCGCCGTCGTGCTGGAGGGCGACTTCATCGAGACCTGGGTCATCAGCTGCCGCGCCCTCAACCGCGGCGTCGAAAGGCTCATCCTCGACCACCTGCGCGCCCAGTGCCCCACCCTCCACGGCGCCTACGTCCCCACCGCCCGCAACGCCCGTTGCGCGAACGTCTACAAAGAACACGGGGTGCCCACGCCATGATTGAGACTATCCGCGAGATGCTGTCCGGGATTCTGGGGCGCGAGATGCCGCCGCTCACCCCACAGACCCCCTTCGAGGACCTGCCGGGATGGGATTCCGTCGTCCACCTCTCCATCCTCATGGAGGCCGAGCGCCGCTTCGGCCTCTCCCTCACCGCGGCGCAGATGATCGGCATGAAGACCGTCGGCGACCTGCTCGCCCTGCTGGAGGCCAAGCCATGAACCAGACCTTCCACGGCCTCCGCCTGGAGGCCGTCGCCTGCGTGGTGCCGCTTTATGATACGACCCTTGGGGCATATGCAGAGCGTTTCGGTAAGGACATTGCCGAGCGCTACCACAAGGTCGTCGGGATTCAGCGAACCTATTCCGTTCCACCCTGCGACGACCCACAGCCTGGACCAAACCCTTATCCTCCGCTTCCAGCCGTGGGACAAGCAATGGATGCCGCAGATGACATTCTTGACATTCTTCGCGACAATGAGGCGTTGAGATCCGAGATAGACGTTCTCCTTCATGTCACGCAGACGCCGCACCTCGACGCGCCGCCGGAATCCTGTCTCCTGCAACGGGACCTGGGGTTGGGCGAGCACGTCATCGCGCTGGACATCAACCAAGGCTGCGCCGGCTTCATGGTCGCCCTCCAGACCGCCGCGCACTTCCTGCTCCATCCCACCGTGCGGCACGTCCTCATCTGCGGCGGCGACGTCCTCTCCAATCGCGTCGACGAGAACGACCACGCCACGGCCTTCATGTTCAGTGACGTGGGCTTCGCCGCACTCGTCGGGCGTGGCGACGGCGACTGGGCCTTCGCGAACGGCACCGCCGGTTCCGAGGCCATCACCCTCCCCCACGACGGGACCTTCAAGATGGACGGCACGGACGTCTTCAACTTCACCGTCTCCAAGGTGCCCGAGCAGATCCTCTCCCTCCGCACGCCCGAGGTCGACTGCCTGTTGCTGCACCAATCCAACGCCTTCATCATGCGGCAGATCGGCCGCCTCTGCGGCTTCGCGCCCGAGCAGGTGCCCATGAACATCGCGGATTACGGCAACGCCTCCTCCGCCAGCCTCCCCCTTCTCCTCTGCGACCTCGCCCAAAACCACGGCTGGCGCGGCAAGCGCACCGCCATCCTCTCCGGCTATGGGTGCGGCCTCACCTGGGTCTCCGCACGAATGCCCCTGGACTTCGACACCACGCAATTCAGCCTTACCCACTATGTGACATGAACGACACCGACATCCTCGCCGAGCTGGCCGACATCCTCGCCGCGCCCGACCCCATCACCCCAGAGACCCCGCTCGAGCCTCCCCTCACGTGGGACTCCATGGCCCTCTTGGCCTACCTCGCCTTCCTCCGTTTCCACTTCAACACCATCCTCCCCGGCGCCTCCTGCAAAGACTTCCGCACCGTCGCCGACCTCCTTGCCCCCACCCGCCCCAAACCCTAAGGGACCGGGTGGAGGCTTGGAAGTTTGGAGGCTTGGAGGCTTGGTTGTCGCGATGCGCCAAGCGTGCCTTTCGTCCGAATCCCCCAAAGGGTCGGGGATGAAACCCTAAGGGGTCCGAGGCGAAACCCTAAGGGGTTCGACCCGAAACCCTAAGGGTTTTGACCCAAACCCTTAAGGGTTTCAGAAAATCATCAGCACTTATTTGGAGTGGGCCGCCGTGGCGACCCATTTCGGAAGTTTGGAAGTTGGGAGGCTTGGAAGCTTGGCCGCCCCCTGCGGGGCCATTCATTTCTTCGGTCCCGGGGCACGCCCGCGCTCACCACGCGGCGCCCGGAGGCGCTAGCAGCGTATAGGGGAGACCGTCCGCGGCGACGATGACGACACGGTCCTCCGGAAGGCCGAGGTAGCGGTCCTCCTCCGGAAACATCACGCCGAAGCGGCCCGGCAGGAAACGCCGCCACCCGACGGGCGCGGGAAAGGCCGTGGCCGCGTAGTCCCGGAGCGTGGTTTCCTGTTCCGGCGTCAACGGGGCATCCCCGCGCATCACGACCAAGCGGGGCGCGCGCGGGGCCACGAAAAGCCCGCTCGCCCCAAGCTCCCGGGCCTCGGCGAAGAAGGCGTTCGGGTCACGATAGAGCGTGGCGTAGAGCCACGGGGTGAGGACGATGAGGCCCTCCTCGCGCCCGGCATCCAACCGGAAGATGTCACGATGGAAGCGGCTGTAGACGCCGCGGTCCGTGGCGTGGTACAGCGGGCCGCACGGGAG
>DVOR01000081.1 GCA_018713405.1 Candidatus Spyradenecus faecavium
GGGGGCGATGGCGAGGCCGCGGACGGCGGCGGGGTCGCCGAGGATCTTGGGGGCGTAAACCACGAGGAGTTCGTCGACGAGGCCGGCGTCGAGGAGGGCTCCGGCGAGGGTGCCGCCGCCTTCGCAGAGGACGTCGTTGACGCCTTTGGCGCAGAGGGCGCGGAGCATGGCGGTGAGGTCGTGGCCGTCGTAGCCGAGGTCGCGGGTGGCGAGGAGGGTGCGGTCGTCGAGGTCGCGGGAATCGATGGGGGTGCGGCGGTCGACGAGGACGCGCCATTTGAGGGGGGCGTCGGGGAGGTGGGGCTGGAGGGAGGGGTGGTCGTCGCGGACGGTGCCGGCGCCGACCATGACGGCGTCGACGCGGGCGCGGAGGCGCTGCACCCAGTCGCGGGCTTGGGGGCCGGTGACCCAGCGGGCGGCGCGGACGCCGTCGGCGATGAAGCCGTCGAGGGTCATGGCGAGCTTGAGGCGGAGGTAGGGCAGGCCGGTGACGATGGCTTTGGCGAAGGGGGCGATGAGGTCGCGGCAGCGGTCGGCGAGGGGGCCTTCGGCGACGTCGACGGCGATGCCGGCCTGGCGGAGGAGGCCGACGGCGCGGCCGGCGTGGCGCGGGTTGGGGTCGAGGCAGCCGATGACGACGCGGCCGAGGCGTTTGGCGCGGATGAGGTCGCAGCAGGGTGGGGTGCGGCCGGTGGTGGAGCAGGGCTCGAGGGTGACGTAGAGGGTGGCGCCGGCGGGGTCTTCGGCGCAGGCGTTGAGGCAGTTGACCTCGGCGTGGGGGCCGCCGGCGCGGAGGTGGGCGCCTTCGCCCAGGAGGCGCCCGTCGCGCACGCAGACGGCGCCGACGGCGGGGTTGGGCGCGGTGCGCCCGACCTGGGCATCGGCCAACTCGGCGGCGCGCGCCAGCCAGTCCGCGTCAGTCATACTGGTCGACGAGGGAGGAGGGGAGGGCCCCGGTGGCCTCGGCGCGGGAGGGTTGGTTCCAAGGGATGTCGGAGCGGCGCGCGGCGATGTCTTGGTTCACGCAACCGCAAACCGCCAACGCCGCGAGCCCGAGCAAAAGAAGTGTCGCTTTCATGATGCTATTATAGCATAGACTAGAGAACAGAGAACAGAAAACAGAGAACAGAGCGCGCGGCAAGCGCGCGACGGGTGAGGGCGCTGGGAGGGTGTGGGAGGTTTGCCCTGCGGGGCTGACACGAAGACCACGAAGAACCACAAAGACACACGAAGGGTGAAGGACTGCCAGAATGGGAAACCGCCGATTACGCAGATTAAAGCCGATTAGGGGCCGGCTACCGCCGGCAGGACTGTCAGAATGGATTTATCACAAAGGACACAAAGAACCACAAAGGGCACAAAGGGGATTTTGGAGGATTGGCAGATTGGGAGATAGGAAAGGTGTGGGGCGCTGCCCCACGCCCCGGCAGGGGAGGGGCGCTGACGCGCCCCGGAGAACGGAGAACAGAGCGGGCAGGCGCGAAGCGCCAAACCTTCCACGGCCACGGAGAACAGAACGCCCCTGCGGGCGACGGGCGGAGTGAGGTGCCAGGGCTTTTCGGCTTCATCGCCGCCAAGGGTGGCGGCCCGGGTTGCAACCTCTGGGGCTCCTCCAAGCTTCTAAACCTCTAAGCTTCCAAGCTTCCAATAACCCCTGCACCCCCGGCACGTCTGCGACGTGCCATATAGGACGGCGGAGGCTACACAGAAAAGAGCCAAACATCTAAGCCTTCAAATCTTTGGACTTCCAAGCTTCCAACTAGGACGACGCAGTAGGACGCATAGGACCTATAGGACGAATAGGACGGCGATTCACCGGTCGCGCGCTTGCGCGCGTTCCGTTCTCTGTTCTCCGTTCTCTGGGGGCGCGTCAGCGCCCCCTTGTGTCTTCGCGGAAAATCAGGGGGCGGCCCAGACGCGGCGGGCCTTGGCGTCGATGATGAGGTCGTTCATCTTGAGGAGGGTGTCGGCGCCGAGGATGGGTTCCTCGCCGGGGCGGAGGAGGGGTTCGAGGGTGAGGGTGAGGGCGCCGAGGCGGAGGTCGTCCTTGGCGCCGCGCTTGAAGGTGGCGGCGTCGGCGGCGTTGACGCCGGCGGTGTTGAGGGTGGCTTCGCCTTCGGCGGCGGGCCAGCGGTCGCCGTCCATGAAGGTGAGGGAGGCGCCGGAGTCGAGGAGGACGGGGAAGGTGGTGGCTTTGTCGTCGCCCGCGCGGCTGGCGACGAGGTGGAGGGAGTTGTCGCCGAGGGTCTGGAGGACGGGGAGCTCGGTGGCGCCGTGGAGGTCGGGGACGGAGGAGTACCAGGTGACGGCGCGGTCGCGCAGGGAGAGGCGGAAGGGGGCGTAGGCGAGGGCGTTCATGCCGAGGATGCCGTCGATGCGCGTGCCGGCGGAGTCGGAGAGGTGGCCGAGGGGGAGGGCCATGCCGACGAAGCGGGTGAGCTCGGCGTCGCCCAGCTTGAGGGAGAGGATGGGGAAGGCGAGGGGGGCTGTCTCGACGTTGGTCTGCCCGCCGAGGGCGACGGGCTGGGTGGGGAGGTCGGGGAAGGTCTTGGCGAGGAAGTCGCGGTCGAGGGTGGTGTGGCTGGCGCCGGTGTCGAGGAGGAGGGTGCAGGGTTTGCCGTTGAGGGTGGCCTGGACGGTCTGGAGGTTGTTGCCGGGCAGGACGGTGAGCGCCAGGCGGTTGATGGGCACGCCCGCGACTGTGGGCGTGAAGAGCTCCTCCTGCGCGGCGAGGGGGGCGGCGACGAGGACGAGGAGCGCGGCGAGGCGGGCGGGTAGGCGCATGGTCAGTTCCCTTTCAGGTGGAAGAGGGTGAGGAAGAGGATGCGGAAGTCGAAGGCCGTGGAGCGGCGCGCGACGTACTCCAAATCATAACGGATTTTCTCGGCGCGGTCAATGGCGTTGCGGCCGTGGATTTGGGCCCAGCCGGTGATGCCGGGGCGGACGTCGTGGCGGTGCTGCTCGGCGGGGGTGTATTCCGCCAGGTATTCCATCAGCAGGGGGCGGGGGCCGACGAGGGCCATCTCGCCGCGCAGGACGTTGATCAGCTCGGGGAGTTCGTCCAAACTCGTGGCGCGTAGGATGCGGCCCACGCGGGTGACGCGCTCGGCGTCCGTGCCCGGCCCCGGGCGCATGGTGCGGAACTTGAGGATGGTGAAGGGGCGGCCGTGGAGCCCCGGGCGGCGTTGCAGGAAGAGGAGGGGGCGGCCCCCCGGCAGGAGCGCCAGGGCCACGAGCCCCATGAGGGCCACCCACAGGGGGGCCGTCAGGAGGACGAGGGCGAGCTCCAGCGCGCGGGGCATGGCGGGGGAAAGGCCCGTAGACAAGCAAACGGAACCAAAGGGACGGCGCGTCCCTTGGTTCCGCCGACGAGCCGCCGGGCGGCGCCTTAGAGGGCGCGCAGGCGGGCGGCCTTGCCCGTGCGGGAGCGGAGGTAGTAGAGCTTGGCGCGGCGGACCTTCGCGTGGCCGGTCACCTCGATCTTCTCGATGGCGGGGGAGGCGAAGGG
>DVOR01000012.1 GCA_018713405.1 Candidatus Spyradenecus faecavium
CACGCAAGCCCTTTTTCGCCGCTCCTCAGAAAAACCCCACGGAAGGGTCGGAGGCGAAACCCTAAGGGGTTCGACCCAAAACCCTAAGGGTTTCGAGGCAAACCCTTAAGGGTTTCGGAAAATCATCAGCACTTATGCAGAATGGGCGGGTGTGGGGCGCTGCCCCACGCCCCGCAAGGGGCGCCGCCCCTTGGACCCCGGCAGGGAAAGAGAAGTGAAGCCAAGCTTCCAAGCCTCCAAGCTTCCAAACTTCCCTATGCCCCTGCACCCCCGGCACGTCCTGCGGACGTGCCTGACCGGGACGCGCCGGGCGACCCAGGCGGCGCAGGAGGTGCAGGAGATTCATGAGATGCAGGAGCGCCCCTGCGGGGCGACGGATAAGGCTGTCGACCAAACTTCCAAGCCTCCAAACTTCCAAGCCTCCTTCCTGCGTCCTGCGTGCGCGAGCACGCCCTAAATCTGCCCTAATCTGCGAAATCTGCGGTTCCAACACTGGCTGTCCTGCCGGCGGGAGCCGGCCCCTAATCTGCCCCAATCGGCGGAATCGGCGGTTTCCGCGCCGGCGGTCTTTGGGGCAACCGGTCTCATCGCCGCCAAGGCGGCGGCCCGGGATCCAACCTCCGGGGCTCCTCCAAGCCTCCAAACTTCCAAGCCTCCAAGCTTCCAAAAAAGAGAGCCCCGGGGGGCCGGGGCTCTCTTTTTCGCGCTGGGGCGTGGACTCAGTCCTCGGACTCGGAGTAGCCGTGGACCTTGCCGGCTTTGCGGCGCTTCTCGACGATCTCGTCCTGGAGGGATTTGGGGACGGGCTCGTAGTGGTCGAACACCATGGTGAAGGAGCCGCGGCCCTGGGTGAGGGTGCGGATGGTGTTGGAGTAGCCGAACATCTCGCCCAGCGGGACGAAGGCGTGGACGAGGCGGGCGCCGCCGCGCTCTTCCATGCCCTCGACGCGGCCGCGGCGCTGGGAGAGCGAGCCGGTGGCGGCGCCCATGTAGTCCTCGGGGACGACGACCTCGACCTTCATGATGGGCTCGAGGAGCTGCGGCTGGCTCTTGAGGAAGACTTCCTTGAAGCACTGGCGCGCGGCGGTCTGGAAGGCGAACTCGGAGGAGTCGACGTCGTGGTAGGAGCCGTAGTAGAGGGTGGCCTTGATGGGGAGGACGGGGTAGCCGGCGAGGGGGCCGGACTCCATCGCGGCGCGGATGCCCTTTTCGACGGCGGGGATGTACTCGCCGGGGATGACGCCGCCCTTGATGTCGTTGATGAACTCGAACTCCTTGCCGGGCTCCTGGGGGGCGAACTTCATGCAGACGTGGCCGTACTGGCCGCGGCCGCCGGACTGCTTTTTGTGCTTGTACTCGCCGTCGCCTTCGATGGCGATGGACTCGCGGTAGGCGACCTCGGGGCGGCCGACCTCGCAGTCGACGTTGAACTCGCGCTTCAGGCGGTCGACGATGATCTCGAGGTGGAGCTCGCCCATGCCGGAGATGATGGTCTCGCTGGTCTCTTGGTCGAAGGCCACGGTGAAGGTGGGGTCTTCCTGGGCGAGGGTGTGGAGGGCGTTGCCGAGCTTCTCGTTGTCGCCGCGGGAGACGGGCTTGACGGCGATGGAGATGACGGGGGCGGGGAAGTCGATGGACTCGAGGTGGATGGGGTTCTCGGGGTCGCAGAGGGTGTCGCCGGTGCGGGTGTTGGGCAGGCCGATGACGGCGACGATGTCGCCGGCGTAGGCTTCCTCGAGCTTCTCCTGGTGGTTGGCGTGCATGCGGAAGAGGCGGGAGATGCGGGCCTTCTTGTTGATGGAGGAGTCGAGGATCTCCTCGCCGGCCTTGAGGGTGCCGGAGTAGACACGGGTGAAGATGATCTTGCCCATGTTCTTGTCGGCCATGATCTTGAAGGCGAGGGCGGAGAGGGGCTCCTTGTCGTCGGCGTGGCGGACGATGGAGGGGTCGGCCTCGTCGGTGACCGGGGGGATGTCCAGCGGGCTGGGGAGGTAGCTGACGACGGCGTCGAGGAGGATCTGGATGCCCTTGTTCTTGAAGGCGGTGCCGCAGAAGGCCGGCATGATGGCACGGCTGATGCAGCCCTTGCGGATGCCGCGGACGATCTCTTCCTTCGAGAGGGTGCCTTCCTCGAAGTACTTGTTCATGAGCTCTTCGTCCTGCTCGGCGGCGGCCTCGATCATCTCGTGGCGCATCTCCTCGCACTTGTCCTTGAGCTCGGCGGGGATCTCGGAGTAGATCTGCTTCATGCCCTGGGAGGCCTTGTCGTAGGTCACCAGGCGCTCCTCGAGGAGGTCGACGACGCCCTCGAAGGTGTCACCGGCGCCGAGGGGGCAGACCATCGGGACGGGGCGGGCGTTGAGCTGGTTCTTCACCTGCTCCATCACGGAGAAGAAGTTCGCGCCGATGCGGTCCATCTTGTTCACGAAGATCAGCTTCGGCACTTTGTACTTCTCGGACTGGCGCCAGACCTGCTCGGACTGGGGCTGGACGCCGCCCACCGCGCAGAAGACGGCGACCGCGCCGTCGAGCACGCGCAGGGAGCGCTCCACCTCGGCCGTGAAGTCCACGTGGCCGGGGGTGTCGATCAGGGAGATCATGTAGTCGCCCCACATGACCGCGGTGGCGGCGGAGGTGATGGTGATGCCGCGCTCCTGCTCCTGCACCATCCAGTCCATCGTGGCGCCGCCGTCGTGCACCTCGCCGATCTTGTGGTTCTTGCCGGAATAGTAGAGGATTCGCTCCGACGTCGTCGTCTTGCCGGCGTCGATATGGGCCATGATGCCGATGTTGCGCATGTGGTCCAAGGGGATTTTGCGTGCCATGTCGCGGACTCCTGATAAACCTGAAAACGAAAAGTCCTCCTACTGTACCATAAACTTATCGTTTCGCGCAAGTGCCCTCGGCGCATTCCCGCGCGAAAGGCGCGGATTTGTGCTACACTGATGTGCATTTTCGGGCCCGTGGTGGAATCGGCAGACACGCAGGATTTAGGTTCCTGTGCCTCGCGGCGTGAGGGTTCGACCCCCTCCGGGCCCAGTTCCCGCGCACAGCCCCGCAAACGGAAAAGGGCCGCCCGAAGGCGGCCCTTCGTCGCCCCATCGGGGCGTGCCGTGCGCGGCCGGCGGCTCACTTCAGCCAGGAGTAGAGGCAGAGGCAGACGATCGGGAGCAGGAAGAAGACGCCCACGATGTAGACGATGGCCATCGGGCGGCAGGTGCTCGCCAGCTTGGCCAGCGACGACGCGCAGACCAGCGGGATGCGCCGCAGGGGCGGCAGGCCGTAGATCAGGATGACGCCGCAGGTGTTGAAGAGCAGGTGCACCAGGGCGATCTGCAGGCCGAACTGGGCGCCGTCGCCGGTGAAGGCAAGGGCCGCCAGCAGGGCCGTGACGCAGGTGCCGATGTTCGCGCCCAGGGTGAAGGGGAAGGCCTGCTTCAGCTTCATCAGGCCCGCGCCGGCCAGCGGCACGATCAGCGAGGTGGTCGTGCTGCTGCTCTGCACCAGGGCGGTGATGGCGAAGCCGCTGCCGATGGCCGCCACGGGGTTCTTGCCCACCGCCGTGCGGAAGACGCGCTCCGCGCGCCCCGTGAAGAGCAGGCGCAACAGCTGCCCCAGCAGCAGGATCGCCGCGAAGATCGCCACCAGGCCGAAAACGACGTAGACGATGTTCGCCGCCATCTCGCCGGGGATCTTCATGAAGAGGCCGTGCAGCCACGCCTCGA
>DVOR01000082.1 GCA_018713405.1 Candidatus Spyradenecus faecavium
GCACCCTTTGCGTCTTCGCGGAAAGGGGGCGCCCGCACCCTTTGCGTCTTCGCGGAAAAGGGGCGCGCGGCGCCGGGGGGCTTGATTCAGTCGGGATGGGGATGTGGTATACTATGCGCTTCCTAAGAAAGGAGCGTAAGCACATGTGGGATTACACCGAGAAAGTGATGGACCATTTCCGGCACCCGAGGAACGTCGGGGCCATTGAGCATCCGGACGGGAAGGCGACGGTGGGGTCGCTGGCGTGCGGGGATGCTTTGACCTTCATGTTCAGGCTGGGGCCGGACGGGCGCATCGCGGAGGCGAAGTTCCAGACCTTCGGGTGCGCGAGCGCGGTGGCGTCGAGCTCGGCGCTGACGGAGATGGTGATCGGCAAGACGTTGGAGGAGGCCGAGCAGATCACGAACAAGGACATCGCGGATTACCTGGGCGGCCTGCCGGACCAGAAGATGCATTGCTCGGTGATGGGGCGCGAGGCGCTGGAGGCGGCCATCCACAACTATCGCACGGGCGAGGAGAACGTGGTGCAAGTGAACGATGAGATCGTGTGCACCTGCTTCGGCGTCTCGCGGGCGGAGATCGAGCGGGTGACGCGCGAGAACCACCTCCACTCGGTGGAGGAGGTGACGAACTATTGCAAGGCCGGGGGCGGCTGCGGGATGTGCCGCGACCGCATCCAGGAGATCGTGGACGAGGTGAACCACGCGCAGGCCGCGGCGGCGGAGCCGCCGAAGCCGGCGAAGAAGCTGACCACGCTCCAGAAGATCAAGCTGATCGAGCAGACGCTCGAGGAGCAGGTGCGCCCCGTGCTGAGGAAGGACGGGGGCGACGTGGAGCTGGTGGACGTGGACGGGAACACGGTGCGCATCGCGTTCCGCGGGATGTGCGCGGGCTGCCGGAGCGCGGCTATCACGCGCGACAACCTGATCGCGCACGCGCTGCATGAGTTCGTGGACCCGGCAATCGAGGTGGTGATGGAATGAGCGAGACGCCTTTGGTTTACCTGGACAACAACGCGACGACGCGCCCCGCGCCGGAGGTGGTGGAGGCGATGCTTCCCTTCCTGACGGAGCAGTGGGGGAACCCGAGCAGCATGCACGCCTTCGGCGGGCGGGTGGCCAAGCCCGTGGCCGAGGCGCGGGAGCGGGTGGCGGCGTTCCTCAACGCCGAGCGCCCGGAGGAGGTGGTCTTCGAGGGGTGCGCCACGGAGGCCGACAACCACGCGCTCTTCGGCGTGGCGGCGGCGTGGGGGCGCCCGGGGACGATCATCACCAGCCGCGTGGAGCACCCGGCCATCCTGGGGCCCTGCCTGCGCCTGCGCGAGATGGGCCACACGGTGGTGGAGATCGGCGTGGACGGCGAGGGGCGCTTCGACCTGGAGGCCTATGAGGCCGCGCTGGCGGCGCACCCGGGGCCGAAGCTGGTCTCGGTGATGTGGGCGAACAACGAGACGGGCGTCCTCTTCCCCATCAAGCGCATCGCCGAGCTGGGCAAGGCCGCGGGCGCGACCGTGCACACCGACGCGGTGCAGGCCGCGGGCAAGGCGCCGCTGGACGTGCGCGAGGTGCCGGTGGACCTGCTGTCCATCGCGGGGCACAAGATGCACGCGCCCAAGGGCATCGGCGTGCTCTACGTGCGCCGGGGCACGCGCATCAAGCCCTTCGTGATCGGGGGCCATCAGGAGCGCGGGCGGCGCGGCGGCACGGAGAACGTGCCCTACATCGTCGGCCTGGCGAAGGCCTGCGAGCTCTCGGTCGCGGCGCTGACCGACGGCACCGAGGGGCGCATCCGGCGGCTGCGCGACAAGCTGCAGGCCGGGCTGCTGGCGACGTGCCCGGACAGCCGCGTGAACGGCGGCGGGGCCGAACGCGTCTCCAACACACTGAACATCTCCTTTGAGTACATCGAGGGCGAGAGCGTGCTCTACCACCTGAGCGACCTGGGCATCTGCGCGAGCAGCGGCTCGGCCTGCGCGGCGGGGAGCCTGGAGCCGAGCCACGTGATCCGCGCCATGGGCGTGCCCTTCACGGCGGTGCACGGCTCGATCCGCTTCTCCCTGAGCCGGTACACGACCGAGGCGGAGATCGACTACGTGCTGAAGCACTGCCCGGAGGTGGTGGCGGAGATGCGCGCAATCTCGCCCTTCGTGAAGCATTGAGCGCGATTGTGCTATTCTATAGAGGCAAGAAAGGACGCAGGATGGACAAGTTTTGGATGGCTTCCGCCCTTGTCGCGGCCGCCGGCCTGGCCGGCGCGCAGCAGGGCCCCGTGGTGACCGCGCGCGACGACGCGCCCGTGGCGCCGACCGAGGAGGACGCCCGCGCGGCCGCCACGGCGGACGACGACGGGCAGGCCGAGGGGCGCTTCTACCTCGGCGCGGGCGTGGGCGCCCTGCGCCTGCACCGGGCGGCCAGCCCCGACCCGGGGAGCGACCTGCGCGGCGTCTCGCCGACGGTCACGCTGCGCCTGGGCTATGACTTCGCGGACAGCCCGTGGAGCCTGGAGGGCTTCGGCTCCTTCGGCCGCGCCAAGCTGCGCGGGGGCTCCGGCAGCGGGCACGCCCTCTTCGGCGCGGGCGCGGAGGCGCTGTGGCACTTCGACCGCTATGCGCGGTTCGACCCCTTCCTGGCGGGCGGCCTCTCGGTCTACACCGGCAGCAACGGCTCCTCGCTGTGGCAGGACGGGAAGCAGGCGCACGTCTTCGCGCAGGCGGGCGTGGGCGCCTTCTACCACCTCACGGAGGACCTGTCGCTGCGCGGCGACCTGCGCTGGCACGTGGCGCTGGACGACGACTTCATGAGCTTCACCACGGCGGACATCGGGCTGGCGTGGTTCCCGGGCGGCGGCGAGGACACCTCCGCCGAAACGCTGGAGCCCCTGGCGCCGCGCGGGCCGATCGAGGCCGGCGCGAAGCGTTACGACGAGGCCAGCGCCCATGCCGAGAAGCTGCGCGACGTGACGCCCGTGGGCGCCGGCGACGCGATGCACCTGGAGCTGCGCGTGGGCTTCGCCAAGGACACCGCCATCATCCAGCCGGCCGAGGAGCCCGTGATGGACGAGCTGGCGCGGATGGTGCTGGCGGCCTTCGCGATCAACCCGCAGGCGAAGGTGGAGGTCCATGGCCACGCCGACCGCCAGCATGGGTCCGACCACGCCTACAACCAGGAGCTTTCCGAGGCGCGCGCCAAGAGCGTGCTCACCCGCCTGGCGCAGAACGGCGCGCCCGTCGCGCGCATGACGGCGGTGGGGCACTCCTTCGACCAGCCGCTGGAGCCGGTGGACCTGGAGCGCGGCACGCCGGCGAACCGCCGCGTGGAGATCGTCATCAAGGGCGTCACCGAGGCTGAGCGCGAGCGCATCCGCGCCGCCGGCAAGTGAGGCAGGGCGCATGGGCACGCTGCAGCGCTACATCCTGAGGTCCTTCCTGGTGGCCGCCGGGCTCACCGCGTTGGTGCTGACCTTCGTGCTGTCGGTGGGGTTCCTCTTCCAGGTCATCCAGTTCATCATCCGGGGCGTGCCCGCGAACCTGGTGGTGCAGTACCTGGCGGCGGCGCTGCCGGAGGTGCTGGGCTTCACCGTCCCGCTCGCGCTGATGGTGGCCTCGCTGCTCGTCTTCGGGCGCATGAGCAGCGACAGCGAGGTGGCGGCCATGAAGGCCTGCGGTGTCAGCTTCCTGACCATCATGCGCGGGCCCATCGTCATCGGGCTGCTCTGCACGGGGCTCGGCTTCTACCTGCAGAACTACGCCATGCCCAGCGGGCACTTCGTGCGGCGGACGCTCTCCACGCGCCTGGCCCTGGAGGCCGGCACCGACCTGCTCGAGCCCGGGCGCTTCATCAGCGAGATCGACGACGTCGCCATCTTCTGCGACGCCAAGAGCGACGACGAGGACGCGCAAGGGCCCTTCACCGTGCTCCACGACTTGATCGCCATCGACCGCAGCCAGGGCTTCCTGCGCGAAATCCGCGCCGAGCGCGCCGACGTCCGCATCGAGGGGAGCGACCTGATCTTCACGCTCCGCCAGCCGCGCATCTCGCCCATGGCCGCGGACAACCCCGGCATCGGCGTGGCCGAGACGCTGCCCTACCGCTTCGAGAACGTGGTCACGCGCTCCCGTGAGTACCACAAGAAGCCGAAGGACTTCACGTACGGGGAGCTGCGCGCCGCCGTGCGCGAGGCCCGCGCGTCGCTGGACAAGGCCCGGGCCGCGGAGGCCGCCGGCACGCCCCTGGAGGGGCTCTCGGCCGAGGCCGCGGCCAAGTGGCACTCGCGCCTGCTCTTCCTGCTGAACTACCGCATCGTCTGGGCCTTCTCCGCCATCTGTTTCGTGCTCGTGGGCATCCCGCTGGGGTGCCAGGCCATGCGCAAGGATTCCTCCCGCGGCATGGCGCTGGGCGTGGGCGTGGGCATCGCCTTCTTCCTGGTCCTCTTGCTTTCCGAATCCCTGGCCGACAAGCCCGGCGCCCTCCCCTGGCTCCTCGTGTGGGTGCCCGTGCTGATCTGCCTGGGCGTCGCGGCCTTTCTCATCCCCAAACATCAGTGAGGTCACCCATGTCCATCAGTCCCCTTGCGTTTGTCTGCGAAGGCGCCAAGATCGACCCGACCGCCGAGGTCGGCCCCTTCGCCTATGTCGGGCCGGACGTCACGCTCGGGCCCGGCGTCACGCTCCACCACCACGCCATCGTCGAGGGCCACACCACCCTCGGCGAGGGGTGCGAGGTCTTCCCCGGCGCCTGCGTCGGCACCAAGACGCAGGACCTCAAGTGGCAGCCCGGCAACGTCACCTACGTGGAGATCGGCCCCCGCACCGTCATCCGCGAGTGCGCCACCATCCACTCCGGCACCTTCGACGGCACCAAGACGGTCATCGGCGCCGACTGCCTCATCATGGCCTACTGCCACATCGCCCACGGGTGCGTCCTCGGCGACCACGTCATCATGTCCAACGGCGTGCAGATCGCCGGCGAGTGCGTCATCGAGCACCACGCCGTCATCGGCGGCACCACCGCCATCCTCCAGTTCACCCACATCGGCGCCTACGCCATGATCGGCGGCGGCACCCACCTCCGCAAGGACGCCCCGCCCTACATGGTCACCATGGGCACCGAGAACCTCGTCGTCCGCGGCCTCAACTCCGTCGGCATCCGCCGCCACGCCGACGACTTCAGCCCCGAGGCCTACGCCGCGCTCAAGGACGCCTACCAAATCCTCTACTCCGAGGGCTCCACCCGCGCCGCCGCGCTCGAGCGCATCGCCGCCGAGCTGCCCCAGTGCCCCGAGATCCGCCACCTCCTCGACTTCTACGCCAACGCCTCCAAGCACGGCGTCGCCTAAGGGAAGGGAGCAGCCGCCATGGCAGAGACCCACGCGCACAAGGACCTGCGGCCGGACTGGGACACCTACTTCATGGAGATCGCCAAGGTCGTGGGGATGCGGGCGAACTGCTCGCGCCGCAAGGTGGCCGCGGTGATCGTGGCCGACCGCCGCATCATCTCCACCGGCTACAACGGCACGCCGCGCGGCATCCGCAACTGCTTCGAGGGCGGGTGCCCGCGCTGCTCCGGCGGCGCGAAGAGCGGCGCCTCGCTGGAGGAGTGCGTCTGCGTCCACGCCGAGCAGAACGCCATCTGCCAGGCCGCCTATTACGGCATCCGCCTGGCCGGCTCCACCATCTACGTCACCCTCACCCCGTGCCTGACCTGCGCGAAGATGATCATCAACGCCGGCATCCGCGAGGTCGTCTACGCCGGGCAGTACGCCTTCGACGCGCAGACCAAGGCCCTCTTCGACGAGGCCGGCGTCGTCTGCCGCCACTACGAGCCGCCGGCCGAGCGCCCCTGGGAGGCCTGAGCGTGCGGGGGCTCCTCGCGTTCGCGGTGGCCCTGGCGGCGTTGGCCGCGCCCTGCGCACGGGCCGCGGTCAACCAGGCGGCCATCGACCGCTTCAACCGCCTGCCCGGCCCCATGCAGTCCGCCGACGGCGCGCTCTACGTCTCCTGCCAATCCCCCGAACGCGCCGACCTGCGCTGGCCCGTCCTCCGCTTCGCCGAGGGTGTCCGCCAGAACCTCTCCGAGGCCGTCCTCCCCCTGGGCGACGACGACGCCCCGCTCCTCATCGTCCTCGGCACGGAGACCAACCGCGTGGAGTCCGTGACGCGCCGCTCCGTCGGCGCGGCCGACGGCTTCTCCCAGCTCGCCATCCACGTCCCCAACCCCGACACCGTCGACCTGGAGCTCCTGCGCGAGCGCATCGCCGAGGCCCTCCTGCGCGAGCGCGCCCGCGCCCTCGGCGGCGCCTACGCCTCGCTCCGCTGGCCGGCGTGGTTCATCCGCGCGGCCGTCGACGCCTCGCGCGGCAACGTCTGGCGCGCCGAGGCCTACGAGAAGGCCCACGCCCTCCTCGCCAAGGGCGCCCTGCCGCCCATCGACGCCTTCTTCGCGCCCGACGCCGACCCGCCCCGCGAAGCCGCCGCCTTCTTCGCGCAGTGGGTGCTCGAGCGCAACGCCGCCCCCGCCAAGCGCGAGGCCCTCCTCACCGCCCCCTGGACGCGCCCGGCCATCCTCGGCGCCGCCAAGGACGAGGCCTGGCCCGACTGGCTCCGCGCGATGGAGGACACCGTCTTCGTCCCCGGCACCCTCACCCGCTCGCAGTTCGAGCGCTGGTCCGCCCTCCTCGTCGAGCCCAAGGACGCGCAGGAGGCCCTCCGCCTGTGCGACGCGCTCACCCGCCAGGCCGTCGGCCGCCCCCGCCTCTTCCGCGACCTCACCGCGCTCTACCTGCAGGCCTACGGCGCCTTCGCCACCGGCGACGAGGCCGCCTACCGCGCCCGCCGCGCCGAGGCCGACTCCTCCCGCGACCTCCTCGCCCACGTCCTTTCCCTCA
>DVOR01000083.1 GCA_018713405.1 Candidatus Spyradenecus faecavium
AGACCAAGTGCCCGGATTGAAGGGCAGAGGTTTTTTGCACGTAATTGAAGAGCGGACTGGCAAGGATAATCTTCCAGTTCCGGAGGCCGTCGAGGTTTTCTTGAAGGCTGTCGAAGCGGCGGTTCGTGGAAAAGAGAATAAGGCGTTGCGCTCTAGCAATCGTCACGCAATCGAACTGAATGGCTACAGGGCAATCGTCGCAGACAACGGCGACTTCCGCGAATTCATCACGGGCTATAAGATTTTCACAGATGAAGAAAAGAAAAAACGTTCGGGTGTTGAGACGGACGCCATTCGTCGATCCGAGGACTACAATCCCGCCTTTTACGACCGCTTGAGGCAGGAGGGAGCCGAACGTTTGAAAGAAAGGATAGCACAACTTTTGGCTGGAAGGCAAGTAGAAAAGAGCGTCGAAGAGCTCGAACAAGAGCTCGATGACTTGAATGTCGCGTATTATAGACTGTTCAACGCGCGAAAGAAGGCGGAGGAGAACGGTGCCTCCCAAGAGGAGCTTGATACATTCACGAAGGACATGGAGGAAAACCGAGAGAAGCATAAGCAGGTCGCGAAGGCGAAGAAGAAACTCAACCGCCAACGTGCGAAGGAAAGAAAGCTCTACGGCAATCTCGGCGAGGAGCGGCGTGACCACATCAAGGTGTGGAGCGGGGCGCGGCAAGCGTATGACAGGGTTGACCTTAGGTTCATTGGCACGGGCACGGGCGGAAACAATGAGGGGCGTGGGGCCTATTCGAGCGGCGTGCGGGGCGTGGCTCAAGACCGCTATGCGATGTATAAAGTGGCTGAATGGAAAGAGGCCAAAGAAATTGGATTTAGCCCTGATAATTTGCCGATTGTCTATGACGGCAAGGCGATGAGACTTGGTGTGGCTGTCGGTCGTGCAAGGTCGAATGTCAGGGTCGCTTCCGAGAAGGGGATTTCTCCATCGATTGAAGATGAGGCAATCATTCGTATTTATTCGGATGCCAAAACATATTTGTCTGACAATGGCTATCTTGATTACGATGAGTTTAGATATTACATCTTTTCTGTATACGTCAGGATGAGCCCGCGTCTCGAAGAGCTTCTCTATCTAAACAAGGGGCTCGAGCGGGTTTTGTCGTCGCCTCGTGGGAAGCGCATGATGTATCACGCAAAAAAAGGCACGGTGGTGCCCGCAGAATGGAGTGCGGTGCGTACTTTCGATACTGAAAGCAAGGGCGAAGTGCGCGATGTTTATGTCGTCACCAATGAATATGGCAACGTCAATTATATTGATGCAGAGTCCGCTCAGAAAAGGCACGAGCAGGTAAAGCGTGAGCTTGACGAAAACAAGGCTGTTTTCGAGGAAGAGCAGAAACGGTATGAGGAAACGCGTGCACTTTACAGCGACATTTTGCCGGAGGAAAATCCTCTCGCTTCTGAGACTGAATTGCCTCTTCCTGCGGTGATGGAGCAGACGTGGTTCACGAATCGTGAGGAAGGGGATGTGAGCCACTTGCTGAGCTGGCTTGATGCGGTGACGCCGGAGCAGATGGGATGGATTGTGGAGGCGGCGAAGAAGGCTGGGTTCTCGGAGGAGGAGATTGCGTTCCTTCAGCGGGAGCGGATTGATGATGACGATGTGCTGATTGAGGACGGGAACCGGATGCCGAGCGGGAGTGAGATGTATATGCGCCTCGAGTTGATCGCGATGATGCGCGACAACCAGTTTGTCACGTTTGATGAAGTCAAGAAATATGACCTTTGGAAGGCGCACCGTGAGGTGATGGGGGAAGTCGGCAAGTTTGCTTCGGAGTTTCTTCTGACGGCGGACATCGATGG
The DNA here is from genome assembly GCA_018713405.1 of Candidatus Spyradenecus faecavium. Lineage (GTDB taxonomy): Bacteria > Verrucomicrobiota > Kiritimatiellia > RFP12 > DVOR01 > Spyradenecus > Spyradenecus faecavium. The sequence continues at coordinate 1,822 of DVOR01000083.1, forward strand.
GGTGATGTATCCGGTGAACTATCGTGGAGGGAGCAGGCACGGTGAAGAGGGCTGGAACTATGTGGCGTTCAGCGATGAGCATCTTCGGGTTGACCATGTGTATGAGTACAATCCGGAGACGGATGATTTTGAGCTGAAGTGGCATGAGGGCGGGGGTTCTGGGCCTCGGTTCACGGAGACGCCGTTGGGGCAGGAGCTGGTGGCGCGTGCGTTCGACGCGATCATGGGGACGCGGGTGGACTTGTTGCTGAGGCCGTCGCGTTACTACGGGAACCCGTATGAGACGCGGGAGCGGAACCCTCGGAACGCGTTGGTGACGGAGCACCTGCACCGTGACGTGGACGTGTCGGAGCCGAAGGGTTTTGCGACGGAGGTGTCGGCGGAGATTTCGCGATTCGGGACGCGTGAGGGTGACCCGACGTTGCGCGAGATCCGGGCGCGTTGCGGGAGCAAGGCGCGGTTTTACGAGGTGCTTGGGGCTGTGTACGAGACGGCGGTTGGGCTGAAGATGGGGGTGTTCGATGTGATCACCCAGCGTGAGTTCAGCTCGATGGAGAAGCGGATGCCGCTTTACGCGTGGGCGATCCGGCACAATGCGCAGGCGCGTGCGACGGAGCTGGGGCGGAAGGCGTACATCATGGGGCGCCAGTTCGCGGAGCGGTTGCGGCGTGAGGCTGTGGCGGCGGCGCGTGCGGAGGTGGAGCGTCAGCGGCGGGGACGGGGGGATTGTGGTATGATAGGGGGCAAGTGCGAGGGGAAAGGCCCGTCGCGACACGGAGAACGAAGATGGCCAAAGGCGCGACGGATGCGTTGACCGGTTGGAATGCGGTGAAGAGCGCGGAGCTCTATGGCGTGGATGCCTGGGGGCGGAACTATTTCGGGGTCTCCCCGGACGGTTTCGCGACGGTGCGGCTGAGCCACGGCGGCAAGCCGGTGGACGTGAAGTTCGCCCAGATCGTGCAGGAGCTGCGCGAGCGTGGGATGAGCCTGCCGGTGCTGTTGCGCTTCAGCGACATCCTGGCCGACCGCATCCGCGTGATCAACGAGACTTTCGCGAAGGCCATCAAGGACTACAAGTACCAGGGGGTCTACCGCGGCGTCTATCCGATCAAGGTGAACCAGCAGCAGCAGGCCGTGCAGGACGTGGTGCGTTTCGGCCGGCCGTGGCACCACGGGCTGGAGGCGGGGTCCAAGGCCGAGCTCATCGCGGCGCTGGCCTATATGCAGGACCCCGAGGCCTACATCGTCTGCAACGGTTACAAGGACGAGGAGTTCGTGCGCCTGGCGCTGGGCTCGCTGAAGATGGGCCTGCAGACGATGCTGGTGCTGGAGAGCCTGGAGGAGCTGGACATCATCCTGCGCGTGGCCGAGGAGATGGACGTGAAGCCGCGCATCGGCATCCGCGTGAAGCTGAGCAGCAAGGTGGGCGGCAAGTGGAGCGAGAGCGGCGGCGACCGCTCCGTCTTCGGCCTGACGGCGGGGCAGATGATCGCGGCGGTGGACCGTCTGCGCGAGGCGGGGCGGCTGGACTGCCTGGAGATGCTGCACTACCACCTGGGCTCGCAGGTGCCGAACATCCGCGAGATCCGCGACACCATCAAGGAGGCCTCGCGCTTCTACGTCGGCCTGGCGAAGGAAGGCGCGCCGATGGGTGTCTTCGACATCGGCGGCGGTCTGGCGATCGACTACGACGGCAGCCACACGAACTTTGAGAGCAGCGCGAACTACGACATCTCGGAGTACTGTGCGGACGTGGTGGAAGGTATCATGTCGACGTGCGACCACGCGAACGTCCCCCACCCCACCATCATCAGCGAGTCCGGCCGCGCCCTCATCGGCTACTACTCGGTTCTCCTCGTCGACGTGCTGGGCACGACGACCTTCGAGACGGAGGTGCCCGAGCATGACCCCGTGCTGGAGGACGAGCACCTGCCCGACGGCATCGTCAACCTGCTGGACGTCTCCAAGAACCTGCGCACGAAGAACCTGCCGGAGTACTTCAACGACGCGCTTTACTACCGCGAGGAGATCCAGAAGGCCTTCAAGCAGGGGCAGGTCTCCCTGCGCCAGCACGCCGCGGCCGACCGCGTCTTCTGGTCCATCCTCACGCGCATCCGCGCCGAGGTGCCCAAGCTGAAGTACGTGCCCGAGGACCTGCTGGGCCTGGATGAGGCGATGGCGGACATCTATTACTGCAACTTCTCGGTCTTCCAGTCCCTGCCCGACGCGTGGGCCATCGACCAGCTCTTCCCCATCATGCCCATCTCGCGCCTCTGCGAGAAGCCCACCCGCAGCGCGCACCTCTCCGACATCACCTGCGACTGCGACGGCCAGATCGACAAGTTCATCGACCTGCACGACGTCAAGCACGCCCTGCCCCTCCACCCGGTGCAGGACGGCGACGACTACATCCTCGGCGCCTTCCTTGTCGGCGCCTACCAAGAGACCCTGGGCGACCTGCACAACCTCTTCGGCGACACCAACATCCTCTCCGTCTCGCTCGACGAGGACGGCGACATCGACTTCACCGACGAGGTGGAGGGCGACACCGTGGAGGAGGTGCTCTCCTACGTGGAATACAACACCGCCGACCTCGTCTCCCGCTTCCGCCGCCTGACCGACGCCGCCGTGAAGGCCAAGCGCATCACCCCCGCCGAGCGCCGCCGCATCCTCTCCACCTACGCCAACGGCCTGCGCGGTTACACCTACTTCGAGCTCTGACCATGGGCGCCTACGACACAGCCTATTTCGACCGTCCCATCGGCCGCGACCGCTCCGACAGCGTCAAGTGGACCCAATTCGGGCCGGACGTCATCCCGCTGTGGATCGCGGACATGGACTTCCCCGCCTGCGACGAGATCGTCCAGGCCCTGACCGCCCGCGCCCAGGAGGGCTGCTACGGCTACGCCCGCGACTCGCAGGCCGCCATCCAGGCGATGATCGACTACCACCGCCGCCTCTACGGCTGGGAGATCGACCCCGACTGGGTGGTGCCGCAGCCCGGCGTCGTCACCGCGCTCAACCTCTTCTGCCGCCTGCTGCGCGACGTGCGGCCCGACCGCTCCGACGTCTTCATCAACGAGCCGGTCTACCACCACTTCATGTCCGCCGCCCAGCTCCAGCACGTCCGCGAGCGGCGCCTGGCGCTCCGCCCCTTCGGCGAGCCGCTCCCCGAGGGCCTGGAGTCCATCGACGCGCGCGGCGCCGGCGGCTGGATGCTCTGCAACCCGCAGAACCCCCTCGGCCACCTCTGGACGCGCGCCGAGCTCACCCGCATCCTCGACTACGCCGCCGCGCACGACCTGCTCCTCGCCTCCGACGAGATCCACGGCGGCCTGGTCCTCGACGCGCCCCACGCCTACCTGCCCCTCCTCTCCCTGGCCCGCAGCGACGCCGAGCGCCGCCGCCTGATCGCCTTCGTCGCCCCCAGCAAGACCTGGAACGTGCCCGGCCTGGGCTGCGCCTTCGCCATCGTCCCCGACCCCGCGCTGCGCGAGCACTTCACCCGCAACTACGACCAGCTCATCCCCGCGGTCAACCTCTTCGGCTGGGTCGGCGCCGAGGCCGCCTACCGCCACGGCGAGCCCTGGCGCCTGGCCATGTTGGCCTACCTCCGCCGCAACCGCGCCCTCCTCGAGGCCTTCGCCGAGGCCCACGGCCTGCCGCTGTGCAGGCTCGAGGCCACCTACCTCGGCTTCCTGGACTGCCGCGCCCTGGCGCCCACGCTCGGCGGTGAAAGCCCCCGCGACTTCTTCCTCCGCGTCGCCAAAGTGGCCCTCCACGACGGCGCCATCTTCGGTTCACCCGGCTGGGTGCGCATCAACATCGCCACCCACACCGACCTCCTGCGCCGTGCCCTCGACCGCATGGCCGACGCTCTGGCGACCCTCGCCTGACACCCGCCATGAAACGCCCCCTCCGCGCCTGTCTCTCCCTTGCCCTGGCCGCGGCCCTCTTCCTGGGTTGCGGCGCGCCCCGGCCCGCCCCGCTCTCGCCGGAGAGCGACGCGCTCATGGCCTTCTACGCCGACAACGGCCCCGCCGCCGACGCCGCGCACGTCCGGGCCCTCGAGGCCGCCGCCAAGGGCGACCTCGACGCGCTCAACGCCTGGCGCGAAGGCCTGCTGCGCCCCGCCGACGAGACCGCCTTCAACGCCGCCCACGCCGGCAAGGTCACCCTCTCGATGGAGGGCCCGTGGGTCGTCTACGCCCCCGCCGCCAAGCCCGTCGCCACGGTCATCTACCTCCACGGCGGCGGCTGGGCCGTCGGCGACGCGCGCCTCTGCGAGGACTTCTGCGCGGGCCTCGCCGAGCAGGCCGGCGTCGAGGTCTGGTCGCTCAACTATCCCCTCGTCCCCGAACACCCCTTCCCCGAGACCCCGCGCTACGTGGCCGAGCGCGTCCGGGCCCTGCGCGGGCGCTTCGCCGACCGCCCCCTCTTCGTCGCCGGCGACTCCGCGGGCGGCAACCTCGCCGTCGCGGCCGCCCTCCTCGCGCCCGGCCAGGCCGACGGCCTGATCCTGGCCTATCCCGCGCTCGACCTCGGCGCCAAGGCCGAGCCCGAGCACGCGCAGTATGGCGACATCCTCGCCCTGACCGACGCGCTCATGACCGCCTTCGGCCGCCTCTACGTGGACGCCGAGACAGCGGCCAAGGACCCCGTCGCCTCGCCGCTCGTCGCCGACGACGCCGCCCTGCGCGCCCTGCCGCCCGTCCTCACCCTCGCCGCGGAGTGTGACGTCCTGGCCGGGCAGTCCCGCCGTTTCCACGCGCGCCTCGCCGGGTTGGGCCGCACGGGCGACGCGCGGCACGTCGTCCCCGGCGCCGTCCACGGCTTCCTCTCCTTCCCCACGCTGAAGGAGGCCCAGGCCGATGCCCTCGACGCCGCCGCCGGCTGGATCCGCGCCCGCCTGTAAAAAAGGCTTGCGACGGGGGCCGTTTTGCGCTATGCTATCCACAGAAAGTAGCGATATGAGGACAACGCACATTCGGCTCTCGACGGTTCTGGCACTGGGGTTCGCCTGGTGCGCGCTTCCTGTTCACGCGCAATGGCTCGCCCCGGGCGCCGGTTACGACGCCGGCGCCGCCGGCGCGACCACCTTGGGCACGGAGTGGTCGGTCCTGAACGCCAAGACCGAGGCCGAGCAGAACACGCCGCTGGTCTACACCTTCACGGCGGACACGGATGGGCAGGACACCTACCTGGACTTCGCGAACGGCGCGCTGGCCTCCTCGGAGACCCTCTATCTGGCCCTCGGCATCTCCCAGAACGCCAACGATACGACGCAGACGCCCGTCGTGATGTCCCCCCTCGGCGCCGGGCTGTTCCGTATCGACACCGTCACGGCGAAGGTGCGCTTCGAGCAGTCCGCCGCCGCGCCGAAGCTGGACGACCTCCGCGCCCTCTACACCGACTACGAGTTCCAGGGGCAACCCAACGCCGCCGTCGCGGCGAAGGCCGCGCTCTATCTGGGCACCGACGACCGCTTCTACGTCGCGCGTGCCCGCCCGGACGAGACGGGGTCGAGCGAGCGGGTCGTCTTCGATTGGTGCCGGACCGAGGTCGACTATGCCTCCCTCGGCGGCGGCGCCGTCAACGTCCGCTTCGAGTTCTGCACCTTCCGCCTGACCGGCACGGAAGGGGACGTTCCCACGCGCGCCTACCGCATTTGGGTGTCCAACCCCGCGGATCCCACCACGGAAGTCTGCCTGACCAAGGGTCTTGGCTTCCCTTGGTTGAGCAACCCCGACGATGGGTACGTCTTCGACTTCTCCACCCTCGGCACGGGCGACTGGTTCTACGCCATCGATTCCGCCGCCATCGCCGCGGGACAGGGCGCCGCCGACACCTCCCTGGAGGCCATCAACGCGCTGGACAAGCTCAACCAGCTGGCCTTCTCGGCCTCCGGCGGCGGCTTCTACTCCGCTCAGATCGCGCAGACCGAGGCGACCTCCATCGACAGTCTGAACCTCGAAAACTACGACACGGGCGACTTCGCGGCCTACCTCAGCAATGACGCCGGCAAGACCCTGGTGCAGGAGTGGGCGCTGGAGTACGGCGTGACCCTCACCGACTACCTCCAGCCCAACGGTGCCCGCCTGATGGCCGCCAACGCCTCCGGCGGACTCGACAAGACCGCCGAGGCCTTCAACGACTTCCTCCTCTACGTCGACCCCGAGTCCGGCGTGGAGCACCGCCTCTGCGTTACCGGTATCGTCCCGGCCGAGGACGGCAAGGCCGTCACCCTCTCCGTGCGCGCCCCCGAGGGGGCCGACCTCCGCCGCGCCCTGTCCAAGGCCGGAGAGCTCTGCGTCACCCGCGCCGAGACCCTCGACGGCCTGTCCGGCGCCAAGCCGGAGCCGCTCTCGGGCTCGATCTCCTTCGACGGCGACACCGCCACCGTGGTGCTCGACAACGCCACCCCGAAACCCTTCATGAAGGTCACCCTCCGGCCCAAGACCCTTTGAGGGTGGGCCTAATGGATGCAGGGGGCGCGGCACGCGCCCTTTTGCTTGCGCCCCACACCCCCTTGTGCGACACTGTTTGGGAAAGGAACCCCGTCATGCGAAGCTTCGCCCGCCCCATCCGCGCCTGCCTGACCCTCGCCGCCGCCCTCTGCGTGGCCGGCCTCACCTTCGCCGCGCCCACGCCCGACGACCCCTTCCGCCCCGACGTCACCTACGCGGAGGGCGCCGTCACGGCCACCTTCGTCCTGCTCCAGCCCGGCCAACACATCTACGACGCGATGCTGACCTGCTCCCTCGGCGCGCCCGCCTCCAAGCCCCCGCTCTCCGGCAGGGACGAGATGGGCGGCGACTACTACTCCGGCCTGGCCGCCTTCACCTGGGCCGCCGCCCCCGGCCAGACCTTCACGCTGGGCTACCAGGGCTGCGACGCCGCCATGTGCCATATGCCCCAGGAGCTCACCCTCTCCATCACCGCCGACGGCAAGGTCGTCGAGGGCGCCCTCCCCGCGCCCGCCCCCACCCCGGCGGCGCCTGCGGCCGAAGTCCCCGCCGCTGAGCCCGCGCCCGCTCCCGTCGCGGCCGTTCCCGGCACGGAGCGCAGCCGCGCCGGCTTCATCCCGCCCGAGGACTTCGTCGCCTTCCTGCGCGGCGACCAGGCCGCCGCCGCCGAGCCCACCTTCCTCGACGACCCGCAGGCCTGGGTGGCGGCGAACGGCGTCTGGCTCCTCATCCTCGTGGTCTTCCTCGGCGGGTTGTTGCTCAACCTCACCC
>DVOR01000084.1 GCA_018713405.1 Candidatus Spyradenecus faecavium
CCGCGGCGAGACCACCGCCATCATCGGCGGCACGGGCAGCGGCAAATCCACCATCGCCTCGCTCTTCCTCCGCTTCAACGAGGCCACCGAGGGTACCGTCCGCTTCAACGGCGTGGACGTGCGCGAGATTCCCCTGGCCAGCCTCCGCGCGGACATCGCCTACGTCCAGCAGCGCGCCTGGCTCTTCGCCGGCACCGTCGCCGAGAACCTCCGCTACGGCGCGCCCGGCGCCGCCCCCTGCGTGCTCTGGCACGCGCTGGAGGTGGCGCAGGCCGCCGACTTCGTCCGTGCCCTGCCGCTGGGGCTCTCCGCCTACGTGGCGCCAGACGGCGCCAACTTCTCCGGCGGCCAGCGCCAACGCCTCTCCATCGCCCGCGCCGTCGCCAGCAAGCCGCAGGCCTACGTCTTCGACGACAGCTTCTCGGCCCTGGACTTCAAGACCGACGCCGCGCTCCGCCGCGCCCTCGCCGCGGAGACCGCCCAGGCCGCCGTCATCGTCGTGGCGCAGCGCGTCTCCACCATCCGCAACGCCGACCAGATCGTCGTGCTCGACGAAGGGCGGCAGGTCGGCCTCGGCACCCATGAGGCGCTGATGGCCTCCTGCCCGGTCTACCAAGAGATTGTCCGCTCCCAAACGAAGGAGGACTGAGATGAAGAAACGCCCCACCGCCCCCCAGACCCGGAAGGACGCCCCCCGGGACACCGCCCGCACGACGCTCCGCCTGATCGCCTGCCTGGCCGACCAGCGGCTTCGCCTCACGCTCGTCTGCGTCGCCATCCTCGGCTTCTGCGCCACCACCGTCTACGCGCCCTACCTCTGCGCCCGGTTCATCGACGCCCTGCTCGCCGAGCTCCGCGCCGAGGGCCCCTTCGCCTTCGCGTGGGACCCGCTGGGGCGCCTGCTTGCCTGGGTCGCCGGGGCCTACGCGCTGAACGCGGCCTTCAACTGGGTCTGCGTCCTGCTCATGGCCTCCGTCTCGGAGACGCTCTGCTTCAACCTGCGGCGGCGCATCGCGGAGAAGATCGGGCGCCTGCCCCTGGCCTACTTCGACTCCCACAAGCCCGGCGAGGTGCTGAGCCGCGTGACGAACGACCTGGACCGCGTCTCGGAGACGCTCCAGAACGGCTTCCTGCGCTTCCTCACCTCCTTCGGCTGCGTGGTCGGCTCCCTGGCCTTCATGGCGTGGTACAGCCCCACGCTGACCGCGCTCTTCTGCCTCTTCGTGGCGCTGAGCATCCTCATCACCGACCGCGTGGCGCGGGCCAACCTGGAATGGTCCTCCGAGCGGCAGGCCGCCACGGCGCGCCTCACCGGCCTGGTCGCCGAACACTACACCGGCCGCGAGGTCATCCAGGCCTACAACCGCCAGCCCTCCAGCGCGCGCAAGATCGGCCTCGTCATCGGCCGCCTGGCGCAGAAGGAGCGTATGACGGACTTCCTCATGAACAGCGTCACGCCCTTCATCCACCTCCTCTCACGCCTGGCGCAGGCCGTCCTCCTGCTCATCGCCTGCTGGTGGCTGCTCAAGGGCCGCATGACGATCGGCGCCATCCACGCCTACTTCCAATACATCAACACCTGCGCCGACCCGCTTGCCCAAGCCTCCTACCTCCTCAACGCCATGCAGTCCGCCCTCGCCTCCGCCGAGCGCACCTTCGACTTCCTCGACGCCGCCGAGGAACGCACCGACGCCAACGCCCCGCTCCGCCTGGGCCCCCCGCGCGGCTCCGTCATCTTCAGCCACGTCCGCTTCGGCTACCACCCCAAGCGCGTGCTCATGGACAACGTCAACCTCGTCGTCCGCCCGGGCCAGAAGGTCGCCATCGTCGGCTCCACCGGCGCCGGCAAGACGACGCTCGTCAACCTGCTCATGCGCTTCTACGACGTCAACCGCGGCCACATCCTGGTCGACGGTACGCCGATCTCGGCCGTCCCCCGCGCCGACCTCCGCCGCCGCTTCGGCATGGTGCTCCAGGACACCTGGCTCTTCGAGGGCACGGTCGCCGAGAACATCGCCTACGCCCGCCCCGACGCCACGCGCGACGAAGTCGTCCGCGCCGCCAAGCTCGCCACTTCATCCGCGCCCTGCCGCAGGGCTACGACACCCGGCTCAAGACCGGCGCCGAGACCCTCTCCGTCGGCCAACGCCAGCTCCTCACCATCGCCCGCGTCTTCCTGGCCGCCCCACCCATGCTCATCCTCGACGAAGCCACCTCCAGCGTCGACACACGCACCGAGGCCGAGATCGCCGAGGCCATGCGCGGCCTCATGCGGGGACGCACCGCCTTCGTCATCGCCCACCGCCTCTCCACCATCCGCGACGCCGACCTCATCCTCTACATGGAGCGCGGCGACATCACGGAGAAAGGCACCCACGAGGAACTCCTCCGCAAAGGCGGCGCCTACGCGGCCCTCTACGCCAGCCAATTCGCCTAAGCCGACAGCGGGCCCCCTCAGGGCCCCCATCCCAAATAAGTCCTTATGCATTTCCGAAACCCTTAAGGGTTTGCCTCGAAACCCTTAGGGTTTGGGGTCGAACCCCTTAGGGTTTCGCCATCGCCCCTTCCGGGGTTGCCCAAGGAAAGCCGTGCCGAGGTCAGGGAAAAACGGGAGGAGTGGCGCCACGCAAGCGGCCTTTTCTCCTCAACGCATTACATTGTGCGATTTCCCAATATCGTGCCATTGTCTTATAGCATGGGTGGAGAAGGCAAGATGTGCTATACTCTACCTTGTCGGTGACAGGCGGGTGCCAGAAGGGGTACCGCGCCCCGTAAGGAGAAAGGTGTGTTCCATGGCCTATCAATGTTACCCAGACAAGTGGTCTTCCGTGCAACTCGCCGCGATTGAGCTCGCTGGCAAGACCATCCAGCAGCTTGCGGACAAGTGGCTCACAACGCCGGAAGGGCAAGAAGTGCCGAACTTCCGTTGGCTGGAGACGCGATACCAGATTCTCTTCGCCCACATGATCTTCATCTACAAAAACAAGGTCTTTGCCGTGTATGTGGATTTGGACGGCGCCATGCCGGTGGCCCATGCCAACCGTCTGCGGGAAGCCGCCGAACGGTGGGATTTGGTGCCGTGCGTCTTCTCGGGCCAAATCTCGGGCCGATTCAACCCTTGGGGGCTGTGGCACCTGGTGACGCAACGCCCGGTCGACCCCCGGCGCATGGCGGACGACACGCCCGCCGAGATGTCGCAGTGGGAGCGCCGCGCCCTCTCCATCGACATCGCGGTTGACGTCTTGAAAAAGGAAGGCTACGAAATCGACAGCTTCTGCACCATCCCGGAGATTGACCCGCAGGTGGTCTTCAAAGATCGAGAGGGACGGATTTGCTGGTGCCTGGTGCGCGAATGGATCGGGGATGACCCCGCCGCGCCATCTGCGGAAGACTTTCGGACCTTCGCGGACGACCGCCCGCCCATGCAAGTGCGCGATGGCTACTTCATCGGGGTCAGCATCGCCTCGCTGGAGCCCGTCGTCCGCGACCGCGCCGGCGAAATCATCCCCCTCGACCGCCGCTTCAAGGCTCACGATTACCCGCTGTACCGTAGCGTCATGATGGGCGTCGAGCCCTGCGGCCCCACCCTCATCCACCGGCGCATAACCCTCCCACCCGGCGCAAAGACAGGCTATGATCCTCTCTGACTGAGGCCGCCTCGCCTCAAAGGCCAAGCTGCTTGGGCAATAATCAAGGCGTCATGCAAGGGGTAACGTTGCCAATTGCAGCAAAATCTCCGACCTGAGACCAATACCACGGCATGTCCTCAATGATGTCCGGGGAGAATCACAAAGCGTCACAAAGGGGGAATCGGAGATTGTTCTTCACGGACCACTATAAAGTAAAGGTTCGCCTCCGCCCCTTATGTGCTCTCGGGGGGAGACCTTTGGGGGTGGATGTTAAAAGTTGGGCACCGTGCCTTATGGCACAGTGCCCGGGATGGTTCGCGAACTGGGTTCGGTTGGCGGGCCGGGTTTGTTATTGGGCGGCGGGGGCGAGGGCGTGGATCTGCGTGCCGGCCTGGAGGAAGGCGCCAACGCCGTAGACCTCGGTCATGTCCTTGGTCACGTGCTTGGGGTCTTGGCCGATGGGCTGGACCCAGCCGAGCTTGCCGTGGGGCTGGATGGCGGCGACGAGCGCGGCCCAGCCCTTCTCGATGGCGGGGAGGGTGGCGTCGCGGTCAAGCAGGCCGGCGTTCACGCCCCAGGCCAGGCCGTAGACGATGAAGCCGGTGCCGCTGGTCTCGGGCGAGGGATAGCTCTCGGGGTCCAGCAGGCTGGCGTGCCAGGAGCCGTCGGGGCACTGCAGCTCGACGAGGCGCGCGGCCAGTTCCTTGAAGAGGGCCTCGTAGTAGGGGCGATTGGGCGCGTCCGCGGGGAGGATGCGCAGGAGGTTGGCCAGGCCGGCCAGGCACCAACCGTTGCCGCGGCCCCAGAAGACCTTCTCGCCGTTGGCCTCGCGGTGGGCGAAGCCGTTTTCGGGGGCGTCGGGGAAGTAGCGGCTGTCGCGGTAGAAGAGGCGGGCCTCCTTGTCGTAGAGGTAGTCGACGGTGGCGCGGAACTCCGCGTCCATGAAGTCCATGTAGCGCTTGTCGCCGGTGATGGCGGCGAGCTGGGCGAAGACCTGCGGGGCCATGTAGAGCGCGTCGCACCAGCTCCAGCGCTCGAGGGCCGCCCACTTGTGGAGGTCCAGCGAGACCTTGGAGGGCTTGGCGAGGATGGAATCGATGCGCTTCTTGGTGGGGTTGAGGCGTCCGGGCATGCCGAAGCGCTCATAGAGGCGCAGCCACGCCTGGCAGACGGTCAGGTCGTCGGCGTGGGAGTTGTTGCCGCGACGGGTGGCGGGCTGCCAGCGACACCCCGCCCCGATGCCGTCGACCCAGCGGATGAACGAGAGGTCCTTCTCCGTGCGCTCGGCCAGCTCGCCCCAGTCGAGCATGCCTTGGTAGAGGGCGCCATTGGTCCAGGCGGTGGGGCCGAGGCCGGATTGAGGCTGGTGCACCACCTGCCAT
>DVOR01000085.1 GCA_018713405.1 Candidatus Spyradenecus faecavium
GTGAAGGACATCTACCACCGTCTGCGCCCGGGCGATCCCGTGACGTCGGCCAACGCGCGCAGCTACGTGCATTCACAGTTCTTTGATCAGCGCCGCTACGACCTGGGGTTGGTGGGCCGCTACAAGGTGAACCAGCGCCTGAACCTGATGGAGAAGGTGGACCTGAAGCGCCGCGTGCTCTCCGAGGATGGCATCGAGGTGGTGGAGGCGCTGCGCCTGCTGCTGAACATCGCGAACGGGCACGCCTCGGTGGACGACATCGACCACCTGGGCAACCGCCGCATCCGCACGACGGGCGAGCTGCTGGAGAACGCGTGCCGCCAGGGCCTGGCGCGCACGGAGCGCCTGATCCGCGAGCGCATGAGCACGTATGACCCGGCCTCGAGCGGCGGGGTGCTCTCGCCCATCAAGCTGGTGACGTCGAAGAGCCTGTCGGCGGTGATCCAGGACTTCTTCGGGCGCAGCCAGCTGAGCCAGTTCATGGACATGACGAACCCGCTGTCGGCGCTGGCGCACAAGCGGCGCCTCTCGGCGTTGGGCCCCGGCGGCCTGTCGCGTGAGCGCGCGGGCTTCGAGGTGCGCGACGTGCACCCGACGCACTACGGCCGCATCTGCCCGATCGAGACGCCGGAAGGCCCGAACATCGGCTTGATTTCCTCGCTGGGTATCTATGCGAAGATCAACCAGTATGGCTTCATCGAGACGCCCTACCGCGTGGTGAAGAACGGCCAGGTGACCAACGAGATCCTCTACATCGACGCCGACGAGGAGGAGAAGCACGTCATCGCGCAGGCGAACGCGCCGCTCAACGAGCAGGGCAAGTTCGTCAACCCCATCGTGAAGGTGCGCCGCCGCGGCGAATTCATGACCGCGACGCCCGACGAGATCGACCTGATGGACGTGAGCCCGATGCAGGTGATCTCCATCGCGGCCGGCCTGATCCCCTTCCTGGAGCACGACGACGCGAACCGCGCGCTGATGGGCGCGAACATGATGCGCCAGGGCGTGCCGCTGATGCGGACCGAGCGTCCCCGCGTGGGCACCGGCCTGGAAGGCATCGCGGCGGCGGACAGCTGCGTGACGGTGCTGGCCGAGGAAGACGGCATCGTGGCCTACGTCTCCGCCACGGAAATCGTGGTCTCCGAGGACGGCACGTGCCCGCCGAAGGCGCGCCGCGGCGAGAAGGTGAAGGGGTGCCGCCGCTACGTGCTGGAGAAGTTCCGCCGCTCCAACGCGGGCACCTGCGTGAACCAGAAGCCCATCGTGCGCGTGGGCCAGAAGGTGGTGAAGGGCCAGGCGCTGGCCGACGGCCCCGCGACGGACGACGGCGAGCTGGCGCTGGGCAAGAACCTGCTGGTGGCCTTCATGCCGTGGCGCGGGTTCAACTTCGAGGACGCCATCCTCATCAACGAGCGCTGCGTGAAGAACGACACCTTCACCTCCATCCACATCAAGGACTTCGAGTGCGGGGCGCGCGACACGAAGCTCGGCCCCGAGGAGATCACCCGCGACATCCCGAACGTGGGCGAGGACATGCTCCGCAACCTGGGGAGCGACGGCGTGGTGCGCATCGGCGCGGAGGTCAAGCCCGGCGACATCCTGGTGGGCAAGATCACGCCCAAGAGCGAGACCGAGCTGGCCCCCGAGGAGCGCCTGCTGCGCGCCATCTTCGGCGAGAAGGCCGCCGACGTGCGCGACACCTCCCTCAAGGTGCCGCCGGGCACCAAGGGCATCGTCATGGACGTGCGCGTGACCAACGCCGACCCCGGCGCGGCCCTCAAGACCCGCCGCGCCAAGGCCGCCCGCGGCGACCTGATGGACGACGGCGACGCGGTGGAATCGTACCTTGACGACGCGGCCCTGCCCGGCAACGCCTCCGACGCCGACACCCGCCGCGCCGAAGAGGTGCGCAAGCGCCGCGAGGCCCAGCTGCTCGACGAGATGGCCAAGGCCTTCAGCGACCGCTTCCTGAGCGAGAAGCTGTCGGTGGACATCATCGACGCGCAGACCGGCGAGATCATCATCCCCAAGAACCGCAAGGTCAGCAAGACCCACCTGGCGAAGCTGGCCGCCGCCCACGACCACATCCAGGAGGTGGAGAACGCCACCTACCAGCAGCAGATCGAGGACGTGCAGGCGATGTTCGAGCCCAAGTTCGCCGAGCTGGACATCATCGGCATCGAGGGCATGGGCGAGGACGGCATGGTGGACGAGGAGCGCGTCGTCAAGCAGGTGCGCGTCTTCATCGCCGAGAAGAAGAACCTCTCGGTGGGCGACAAGCTCGCCGGCCGCCACGGCAACAAGGGCGTCGTCTCCCGCATCCTGCCGGACTGCGACATGCCCTTCCTGCCCGACGGGCGCTCGGTGGACATCGTGCTGAACCCGCTGGGCGTGCCTTCGCGCATGAACCTGGGCCAGCTCTTCGAGACGGTCCTCGGGTGCGCCTGCAGCGAGCTGGGCATGCACGTGAAGACGCCCGTCTTCGACGGCTGCCAGGAGAGCCAGATCGACGAGCTGCTCGCCAAGGCCCGCGCGCACCAGGAGGCCAACGACGCCCCCGGCACCGTGCCGTGGATCAGCCCCGACGGCAAGACCCAGCTCTTCGACGGCCTCACCGGCGAGCCCTTCAGCCAGCGCGTCGTCGTCGGCACCATCTATATGCTCAAGCTGCACCACCTGGTGACCGACAAGATCCACGCCCGCGCCACGGGGCCCTACTCGCTGGTCACCCAGCAGCCGCTCGGCGGCAAGGCCCAGGCCGGCGGCCAGCGCATGGGCGAGATGGAGGTCTGGGCCCTCGAGGCCTACGGCGTGGCCTACGCCCTGCAGGAGCTCCTCACCGTCAAGTCCGACGACGTCGTCGGCCGCACCAAGATCTACGAGACCATCGTCAAGGGCACGAACACGCTGGAGGCCGGCACCCCCGAATCCTTCTCCGTGCTCGTCAGCGAGCTCCGCGGCCTCTGCCTGGACATGAAGCTGCTGAGCAGCTCCGACGAGCCCGGGCAGGAGCCCGCCCCCGCCCCCGCGGCCCCCGCGGCCGCCGCGCATGCCCTGTCCCTGACCCTTTAACCCACTTCCCGGAGGATCCACATGAGCGCCTACGCCACCAGCAAGGATCTGTTCAAGCTCTCCGACAACGCGCAGTACGACGCGGTGAGCATCACCCTGGCCTCGCCCGAGACCATCCGCAACCGCCCCGACAACCCGGAGCACCCCGGGTGGAGCTACGGCGAGGTCCTGAACCCCGAGACCATCAACTACCGCTCCTACCGCCCCGAGCGCGACGGCCTCTTCTGCGAGCGCATCTTCGGCCCCACCAAGGACTGGGAGTGCGCCTGCGGCAAGTACAAGCGCATCAAGCACAAAGGCACCATCTGCGACCGCTGCGGCGTCGAGGTCACCCAGGCCCGCGTCCGCCGCGAGCGCATGGGCCACATCAACCTGGCCGTCCCCGTCTGCCACATCTGGTTCTTCAAGTGCAACCCCAGCCGCATCGGCGCCATCCTCGACCTGCCCAGCACCGTCCTTGAGCGCGTCCTCTACTACGAAGACTACCTGGTGACCGACCCCAAGGACACCCCCCTCAAGGAATACCAGCTCCTCAGCGAGCAGGAATACGAGGAGGCCCTCGACAAGTACGGCTTCGACGCCTTCGAGGCCGGCATGGGCGCCCAGGTCATCCGCGACTGCCTCGAGCGCGTCGACCTCGACGCCCTCATGGAGCAGCTCGAGCAGGAGATCGAGAACACCCGCTCCAAGCAGACCCGCAAGAAAATCACCAAGCGCATGAAGATCGTCGAGGGCTTCCGCGCCTCCAAGGCCAAGCCCGAGTGGATGATCCTCACCGTCCTGCCCGTCATCCCGCCCGAGCTCCGCCCCCTCGTCCCCCTCGAGGGCGGCCGCTTCGCCACCAGCGACCTCAACGACCTCTACCGCCGCGTCATCAACCGCAACAACCGCCTCAAGAACCTCCTCCAGCTCAAGACCCCCGAGGTCATCCTCCGCAACGAAAAGCGCATGCTCCAGGAAGCCGTCGACGCCGTCTTCGACAACGGCCGCCACGGCCGCCCCGTCGCCGGCGCCGGCGGGCGCGCCCTCAAGTCCCTCAGCGACATGCTCAAGGGCAAGACCGGCCGCTTCCGCCAGAACCTCCTCGGCAAGCGCGTCGACTACTCCGGCCGCTCCGTCATCGTCGTCGGCCCCCACCTCAAGCTCCACCAGTGCGGCCTGCCCAAGAAGATGGCCCTCACCCTCTTCGAGCCCTTCATCATCCGCCGCCTCAAAGAGCTCGGCCTCTGCCACACCGTGCGCACCGCCAAGAAGATGATCGAGCAGCAGAAGCCCGAGGTCTGGGACATCCTCGAAGAGGTCACCCGCGGCAAGACGGTCATGCTCAACCGCGCCCCCACCCTCCACCGCCTCTCCATCCAGTCCTTCGAGCCCGTCCTCATCGAAGGCGAGGCCATCCGCCTCCACCCCATGGTCTGCACCCCCTTCAACGCCGACTTCGACGGCGACCAGATGGCCGTGCACGTCCCCCTCTCCGTCGAGGCCCAGCTCGAGAGCCGCCTCCTCATGCTCTCGACCAACTCCATCTTCTCCCCCGCCTCCGGCGACTCCAACAAGACCCCGACCCAGGACATCGCCCTCGGCTGCTACTTCCTCACCGTCCCCTCCCAGCCCGACAAGAACGCCGGCAAGCCCGTCGGCCGCGGCGTCAAGCCCGACCCCGAGCACGACCGCCTGCCCCTCTTCGGCTCCGCCGACGAGGTCAAGCTCGCCTTCGACGACGGCGCCCTCAAGATCCACGACCGCATCTGGCTCAAGAACCCCGACTTCGGCCACCCCGAGCGCGAAAACGGCGACCCCGAGGCCAAGGTCCTCGTCACCCTCGTCGGCCGCGTCATCTTCAACGAAGTCTGGCCCGACGAGATGGGCTTCTGGAACGACAAGGTCACCAAGTCCACCCTCGGCAAGCTCATCCTCACCTGCCACCGCACCGTCGGCCACGACCGCACCATCGACACCCTCGACAAGCTCAAAGACCTCGGCTTCGAATGGGCCTGCCAGTCCGGCGCCTCCATGGGCATCAAGGACATGATCCGCCCCGCCGACAAGGACAAGATCCTCGAGGCCTCCGAAAAGGAAGTCGCCAAGGTCACCCGCCAGTTCAAGCAGGGCGTCATCACCGAAGGCGAGCGCAAAGGCAAGATCACCGACATCTGGTCCTCCGCCACCGAGCGCATCGCCGACTCCCTCTACAAGACCATCGAGCAGAACGTCTCGGCCGAGAACCCCAAGCCCACGGACATCAACCCCATCTACATGATGGCCGACTCCAAGGCCCGCGGCTCCCGCACCCAGATCCGCCAGCTCGCCGGCATGCGCGGCCTCATGGCCAAGCCCAACGGCGAAATCATCGAGACCCCCATCACCGCCTCCTTCCGCGAAGGCCTCTCCGTCCTCGAATACTTCATCTCCTCCCACGGCGCCCGCAAGGGCCTCGCCGACACCGCCCTCAAGACCGCCGACGCCGGCTACATGACCCGTAAGCTCGTCGACGTCGCCCAGGACGTCATCATCACCCAGCAGGACTGCAACACCATGTCCGGCATCGAGGTCGAGGCCGTCGTCGAAGGCAACGAAGTCAAGCTCCCCCTCTCCAAGCGCATCATCGGCCGCACCGCCCTCCACGAGATCCGCGACCCCAACACCGACGCCGTCATCGTCGAAGCCAACGACGAGATCGACGAAGCCAAGGCCGCCCGCATCGAAGCCGCCGGCATCGAAAAGGTCTGGATCCGCTCCGGCCTCACCTGCGACTGCAAGCACGGCATGTGCGCCAAATGCTACGGCCGCGACCTCTCCACCGGCAAGACCGTCGAGATCGGCACCGCCGTCGGCATCATCGCCGCCCAATCCATCGGCGAGCCCGGCACCCAGCTCACCATGCGCACCTTCCACGTCGGCGGCACCGCCTCCACCGTCGCCGAGACCTCCGAGATCGTCCTCAAGCGCAAGGGCTACCTCCGCTACCGCGACCTCCGCACCGTCCGCAACGAGCAAGGCGAGATCATCGTCCTCAACAAGAACGGCACCATCGCCATCACCGACGAGGAAGGCAACGAATTCGAGTCCTACCCCATCCAGATGGGCACCACCCTCTACGTCGAGGACAACGGCAAAGTCAACAAGGGCGACCGCATCGCCACCTGGGACCCCCACTCCGTCCCGATCATCACCGACAACGCCGGCATCATCGTCGAGGAAGACTTCGAGGAAGGCGTCACCGTCGAAACCAAGCTCGACGAAGCCACCGGCGCCCGCATGCGCGTCGTCACCGACAGCCGCACCGGCCTCCACCCCCGCCTCGTCGTCAAAGAGCTCCCCGTCGGCGAAGCCTTCACCGGCGACGTCAACAAGCTCCACACCCTCGGCGTCTACGCCATCCCCTCCGGCGCCTCCGTCATGGTCGCCGACGGCGACCACGTCAAGGCCGGCGAAACCCTCGCCAAGACCCCCCGCGGCGAAAACAAGACCCGCGACATCACCGGCGGCCTCCCCCGCGTCGCCGAGCTCTTCGAGGCCCGCACCCCCAAGGACGTCGCCGAGATCTCCCGCATCGACGGCGTCGTCGACTTCGGCGACAACGAGCGCGGCAAACGCGTCCTCATCGTCAAGGACGAGGTCACCGGCATCACCGAAAAACACCTCATCCCCCTCTCCAAGCAGATTGTCGTCTTCAAGGACGACCACGTCCGCCGCGGCCAGCAGCTCACCGAAGGCTCCATCTCCCCCCAAGAGATCCTCGACGTCTGCGGCCCCCAAGAGCTCCAGAAATACCTCGTCAACGAAGTCCAGCAGGTCTACCGCCTCCAGGAAGTCCAAATCAACGATAAGCACATCGAGATCATCATCCGCCAGATGCTCCGCAAGATCCGCATCGAGAATCCCGGCGACACCGACTTCCTCTACGGCGAACAAGTCTCCCGCCACATCTTCGAAGAGGTCAACGCCAAGATGGCCGAAGAAGGCAAGCGCGCCGCCGAAGGCAAGCCCGCCCTCCTCGGCATCACCAAAGCCTCCCTCGAGACCGACTCCTTCATCTCCGCCGCCTCCTTCCAGGACACCACCCGCGTCCTCACCGAGGCCTCCACCATGGGCCGCGTCGACGAGCTCCGCGGCTTCAAGGAAAACGTCATCCTCGGCCACCTCATCCCCGGCGGCACCGGCTTCCCCATGTACCACTACATCAAGGAGAAGACCCTCGGCGACCCCATCAGCCAGGAAGAGATGGACGAAATCTACGGCAAGAAGGACG
Source organism: Candidatus Spyradenecus faecavium (assembly GCA_018713405.1). Lineage (GTDB taxonomy): Bacteria > Verrucomicrobiota > Kiritimatiellia > RFP12 > DVOR01 > Spyradenecus > Spyradenecus faecavium. The sequence goes on from DVOR01000085.1 coordinate 7,325, forward strand.
AGAACGGCATCGCCACCGACACCATCCCCGTCCCCGAGGAAGAACGCGAGGCCGAAGACCCCCTCGCCGACCTCTTCCCCCAAGTCCAAGACACCGGCGCCGACGAAACCGCCGACGAGCCCATCACCTCCGACGACATCGTCGACAACCCCACCGCCGACCCCGAGGAATGATCCCCTTCCCCCCAAAAAAGCCCCGAGCCTCCCGCTCGGGGCTTTTTTTTGTGGAAGCTTGGAAGTTTGGAGGCTTGGAAGCTTGGCCCCGCCCCTCCGGGGCGACCGGCCACCCGCCGTCAGGCGGCAGGGTGGGGGACTCCTGCACCTCTTGTATCTCCTGCACCTCCTGAGCGCCCCGGGGTGTGGGTGCTTGGCCCCCACCACTCCAAATCCCTCCTGCGTCCTGCCGGCGGTAGCCGGCCCCCAATCTGCCCCAATCTGCGCAATCTGCGGTTCCTCCTGCGTCTTCGCGGAAAAGCCCCACCCGTCGCCCCGCAGGGGCGCTCCGTTCTCTGTTCTCCGTTCTCCGTTCTCCGGGGCGCGAAGCGACCCTGCGTCTTCGCGGAAACGCGCCTCAGGGTGTGGGTGCTTGGCCTCCACCGCTTCAAGCTTCCTGCGTCCTGCCGGCGGCAACCGGCCCCCAATCTGCCCCACTCCGTGGTCCCCGGCATTGTGTGGGCCGCTGTGGATGTTGTCTCCGCCAACTTCCCTGGGCATTACTGCCGCCATCCGTAACCCTGGCAACCGCCCAGGGGCTTTTTTGTTATCATATCCACGGAGATCAATCATGACGACGACCCAAAAACAACTGCACCTTGCCTATGCCGCGGACGAAAAGTATGCGCGCTATGTCGAGGTCGCCATTCGCGCCGCCTATTGCAAGGCCAGCCGACCGGCGGATTTGATTATCCACTTCCTTGATTGCGGGCTCTCCGATGAGACGTGGGAGGGGGTGCAATCGCGTGTAAAGGCTGCGGTCCCTGCCGCCACCTTGATTCGTCATGTTATTGCTATGGCGCGCTTCCAAGGCTTCAAGACGTGGTGGGGAAGTCAGGCTATCTATGCGCGCCTTTTCCTGCCGACTCTTTTGCCGGACGTGGAATGGTGCCTCTATGCGGATGCGGACACTCTCTTTCTCGAAGACCCGCTGATGCTTTGCGACTGCTTCGATCCTAGCCTGTTGTTGCAGGGCTACCCGGATCCGTCTTGCGCCTGCGAGCCTCGGGTTCAGGAGTGGTTCCGTAAGGTTGGGTGTGTCGCCGTTCATGGGCAATACCTGTGCTCCGGATTTCTGATCTTTAATCTCAAGAAATGGCGAGAAGAAGGGATTGAGGCGAAGAGCCTTAAGCTTTTGGATGAGAATCCCGGAGCCGCCTATCCTGACCAAGATGCATTGAATGCCGCCTGTTCCGATCGGCTGGGCGTATTGCCGGAAGGGTGGGGGACGTTCACCTCTCGGATGTTTGCCGTGGACCGGCCCAAATGCGTCCACTACTTCGCGCGGGAAAGCCCTTGGCGCGCAGAGTTCTCTTGGCGGACGGGCTATCGTGACAATCTTCTTATCTGGCTCAACTGCGCGCGGGTCTTGGTGGGCATCCAACGGCGCGAAATCGTCAAGGTCCCCGCGTGGAAGTGGTGCCTGGGGCGCCTCTACGCGCGTCTGGTGACGATGGCCGTGCTGACCCTTTCCAAGGTGCCCAAGCTGGGGAACCGCCTCCGCTACTTCCATGGCCGCTTCTGTGACCGCAAGCACCGTTATCTTCTCTCCCCCAAGTTCTGGGAACAGCCTTCGGGGAACTAGTCCAGGTCGCCCAACACTGTTCAAGGACATCCGCGCCGTCTGCGGCGCCCCTCCCGTAAGCCGTGAAGGTGCGGGTGGACGGCGGGGATCGTCCCCGCCGGATCGCCCGCACCCTTCGCGTCTTCGCGGAAGCGCGCCGCCCGGCGCCGCCCCTCCCCTTGACCTTCCCTCCTCGCTGTGCGAAAATAGAGCCAAGAAAGGAGCCTGCCGCCATGTACACCGTCACCTTCCAGGGCGCCGCCCGCACCACCACAGGATCCATGCACATCGTCGACGTCAACGGCCTGCGCATCCTCCTCGACTGCGGCCTCTACCAAGGCCACCGCAAAGAGGCCTTCGAGCGCAACCGCCGCCTCATGGTCGACCCCAAGACCGTCTCCTGCGTCCTCCTCTCCCACGCCCACATCGACCACAGCGGCAACCTCCCCTCCCTCATCCGTGCCGGCTGGCGCGGCCCCATCCACACCACCGAGGCCACCCGCGACCTCTGCGACCCCATGCTCCACGACTGCGCCTTCATCACCAAGCACGACGTCGAGATCGTCAACCGCCGCCGCGTCGCCGAGGGCCGCACCCCCTTCGAGCCCCTCTACGAGGACCCCGACGTCGACCAGACCCTCGCCCTCATGCAAGGCTGGCCCTACAAACGCGCCATCGACCTCGGCAACGGCGTCGGCGCCGTCTTCCACAACGCCGGCCACATCCTCGGCTCCGCCCACGTCGAGCTCTTCGCCCGCCAGCCCAACGGCACCTACCGCCGCCTCCTCTTCTCCGGCGACGTCGGCCAGCCCGGCGCCCCCATCCTCCCGCCCCCCGACCCGCCCGTCGGCCCCGACGTCCTCCTCGTCGAATCCACCTACGCCGACCGCGACCACCCCCCCCGCGCCAACGTCTCCGGCCGCCTCCGCGACTACATCCTCGACATCGTCCAGCAGCGCGCCAAGCTCGTCATCCCCGCCTTCAGCGTCGGCCGCACCCAGCAGATCCTCTTCTTCCTCAACGGCCTCATCCGCGAGAACAAAATCCCCCCCGTCCCCATCTACGTCGACTCCCCCCTCTCCCTCAAGGCCACCCAGATTTACGCCCGCCACACCGACTGCTACGGCCAGGCCGCCAGCGACCTCCTCCGCCAGGGCGTCGACCTCTTCAAGATGCCCGGCCTCCAATTCATCCAGACCGCCGACCAATCCAAGGCCCTCAACCACGCCCCCGGCCCCATGGTCATCATCGCCGCCAGCGGCATGTGCGAAGGCGGCCGCATCCTCCACCACCTCCAAAACACCGTCCAAGACCCCCGCAACATCATCCTCATCGTCGGCTACCAAGCCGAAGGCACCCTCGGCCGACGCATCGTCGCCTACCAATCCCCCCTCAAGATCCTCGGCGACACCTTCGAGCTCCGCGCCCGCGTCCACACCATCAACGCCCTCTCCGCCCACGCCGACCGCACCGCCCTCCGCGACTGGGTCCGCGCCGTCAACGCCAAAGGCACCGTCAAGAAAGCCTTCGCCGTCCACGGCGAGGACGACAAAGTCACCGCCATGTGCCAAATCCTCCGCGAAGCCGGCTACAAAGACCCCGTCGCCCCCGTCCCCGGCGCCGTCTACAAGGGGCTCTAAGCTGCACCCTGCGACCCCCGCCACAAAAAGGCCCCGGGCAACCGCCCAGGGCCCTTTCAGTCACGCACCCCTGTCTCAGAGGCGGCGGCGCAACGCCACGCCAGCCACCCCCAGCGCCAACAACGCCAACGCCGTCGGCTCCGGAATCGTGGGATCCGGCTCCTCGGCGAGCGCCGTGGTGTAGGTGAGGGAATCGACCCACACGGAATTGGGGAGGCTGAGGTTGTTCCAATACCCGCCGCGGCCTCCGACGAGCTCGATGCCGGTGATGCCATTGGAGAAGTTCGGCAGGGTGCCATCCCCCAAGGTCACCAACGGGGCCCCGTTCAGGGAGAGGACCATCGACCGGGCGGTGGCGTCATAGACGACCTCGAAGTTATTCGTGACGCCCAAGGTCGGGGTGTCGACGCTGGTGCCCTGCGAACCCTTCCCATCGGCTCCCCACGTGGAGATGTGGTCACCATAGAAATAGGTGGACAGCTCCTGCGTCGCGTTTCCGGAGGTCAGCGTGAACAACGTGCGAAGCGAATCGCCGAGATGGTCGTTGAACCAATTCGCGTCTTCCTGCGCACGGAAGGTGACGCAGAAGCGCAGGGCGAAACTCGTCCCCGATGCGATGTTGAGTCCGTTGACGGTGTAGGTGCCGGTCGTGCCATCGCGGTACTCGCTCGACTGCCCGAGCGTGACGGTGGTGCCCTTCTCCCAATCAAACTCCGTGGCGCCGACGAGGCCCGCGCAGAGCGCCGCGAGCGTAAACAAAACTTGCTTCATGGAATCAATCCTTTCCTTTCCTCGGACCTCCCGAGGACTGCCACAAAGATAGCATAACAATCGGGGGGGGGCAAGCCTTATTTTGGAAGTTTGGAAGTTTGGAGGTTTGGAGGTTTGGCCTCGCCCCGCAGGGGCATTCTGTTCTCCGTTCTCTGTTCTCCGTTCTCCGGGGCGCGAAGCGCCCCTTCATCGCCCCGCAGGGGCGCCTCCTGCATCTCTTGGACCTCCTGCATCTCCCGCGCGCCGCCCGGGGTGTGGGGGCTTGGCCCCCACGGCCGCCCACCAAGCTTCCAAACTTCCAAACCTCCAAGCTTCCGGAATGGGCCGCCAAGCGGCCCATTCCAAATAACTCATTATGCATTTCCGAAACCCTTAAGGGTTTGGCCCAAAACCCTTAGGGTTCCGACCCAAAACCCTTAGGGTTTCGCCTCGAACCCCTTAGGGTTTCGCGGGGCGCCAGGCACCCCACGCGACACAGGAGATGCAGGAGTGTCAGGAGATGCAGGAGCGCCCCTGCGGGGCGACCGGCGAAGCCGCAACCAGGGCGGCCACGCCGCCCCGTCCTATTGGTCCTATTTGTCCCATTGGTCCTACCGCGAAGCCAGAGCGCGGCGCAAGGGCTGGGCGCGGTAGAGAGGCCTGCAGGGCCGAGCGGCGAAGCGCCCAGGCCCTTGCGCCCCCTTTGCGTCTTCGCGGAAAATGGGCCGCCCCAAAAAAATCCTTCCATCTTGGCCCGGATTCCTCTATACTATTCTCAACGTACGAGGTTTCGCAGATGACAAAAGAAGCGCGTAAGCTAGGCTTCACGTTGATCGAACTGTTGGTGGTCATCGTGATTGTGGGCATTCTCGCCGGCACGTTGGTGCCGGTGATCGGGCGTGCGCTCGGCTTCGGCGACGACGCCGTGGCGCGCAACAACCTGCGCAACCTGGGCCAGGCCGCCCTGGCCTACCGCCAGGAGCACGGCGCGTGGCCCGCCGCCGGCGGCGTCTTCACCGAGTTCACCACCTACGTCTCCGGCAGCCCCGAGAAGCGCTACGGCCGCTCCCGAGGCTGGGTCTACTTCGAGCACGACTGCCCGCGCGCGAGCGACCCCAACGGCGACAAGGTCGGCGACGGCAACCACCAGGACGGCGGCGACCTCGCCGGCGTCGGCATGGTCGACGCCAACGGCGACACCCAGGGCGACGAGGTCAACGAGGCCGGCGTCTGCCTCTGCTTCGACTCCACCCGCGAGGAGGGCGGCCTCAACGCCGTCCCCGCCGCCTGGGCCGACCGCTCCGGCTCCGGCGACTTCTCCGACGGCGAGGTGGCCATCATGAACGGCGCCCTCTTCGAGTACGTCGGCGAGAACCTCACCGTCTTCTCCAACCCCGCCTTCGCCGAGCGCGCGGTGGAGCTGAGGCGCGTCGACAGCCGCGAGGCCGTCGTCCGCGCCTACGCCATGAACGTCGTCACCGGCGCCGACGAGGACCTCTACAAGGACGAGTATTACCAAGACGCGGCCTACGAGCAGCGCTACTGCTGCGGCGTGGTGCACAACGCCCTGCGCCTGGGCTCCGCCGCCCTCCGCCCCCGCACCGGCGAG
>DVOR01000013.1 GCA_018713405.1 Candidatus Spyradenecus faecavium
TTGTTGACGGTGGGGAGGGAGACCCTGCCGCCCAAGCGTCGCCAGAGGGCCGTCTGGGTCGTGAGGGGCTGGGCGAAGAGGTGGTCGAGGATTTGGCGATCCTGCCGGCAGATGGGGTCGTCATCCAGTTGCCGGGCCAATGTCTGATAGAGGGCCAGAATCCGCTCTGCGGCGTCGACGCCCTCTCGGGAGGCCTCCGCCACGCCCTTCAGGAAGAACCGGACCCAAGCCTCCCAGGCGCCTTCCGTGCGGACGGCGTTGAGGCGATCGTAGTATTCGGCGCGGTGGCGCTTGAAGTAGAGGCTCAGGTAGAGCACCGGCCGCCTGAGGATGCCGTGCCGAACCAGCCAGAAGGTGATCAGCAGGCGCCCCACGCGCCCATTCCCGTCCAGGAAGGGGTGGATGGTCTCGAATTGCGCGTGGATCAGGGCGATCTTGATCAGCGGGGCCATCGGGGCCTCGTCATGAAAGAACCGCTCCAAATCGGCAAGCGCCTGGGTGAGGTCGCGCGGGGCGGGCGGCACATAGGCCGCCGTCTCAAGCGTGCACCCAGGCGGGCCAATCCAGTTCTGCGATTGCCGAAACTCGCCGGGGAGCTTGTCGCTCCCGCGTCCGGTCGCCAAGAGGATGCCGTGGATTTCCCGAATCAGGCGAAGGCAGAGCGGGAACTCTTGGATGCGCCGAATCCCATAGGTAAGCGCCTGGACGTAGTTGGAGACCTCGCGCAGGTCGTCGGTGACCGGCGCCTCGGCCACCACGTCGGCAAAGGAGGCCTGCGTCCCCTCGATTTGGGAACTGAGCAGGGATTCTTTGCGCACGAACATATCCACGAAGAGATCGGGGTTCGGCAGGATTCGGGTGATGCCGTTGAGGTCGCTGATTTGGTGCGCGGCCTCTTCGAGCAACGCCTCCATCTCGTTGTCCTTTTGCAGCGGGGGCTCGCTGGGGGGCAACGGATTGGGCACGAAGGCGCGGTAGCCTTCGAGTTGCATCACCATTCGACCGGCACGTTGGGACTCCATTTTGCCTCCTTTGTTGCCCCTAGTGTAGCACAATTTCACCCCTTCCTAAAAAATCGGCCTTATTTTTTAAGAAGGAGCCTAAAAAGACTGCTCTTCCTAAAGAATCTTTAAGAACGAGCCCATCCCGAGCCCCCTTCCTAAAAAAGAGGCCTTGTTTTTTAGGAAGGGTACGCACGGGGGGCAGGGATGGGGCGCGGGTCGTGAGGGTAGGGGAGGGAGAACGGGAAAAAGGCTTTACGAGGGGGGGGGTAGGGTGTGCTATTCTCTTCTTAGTCCGTGAGTGGTTCACGGACAAGACAATCCTGTTCAGAGGGGAACGCCGCTTTCCGTTCCGTCCCCTCGGTGAAACTGGGGCGGAAAGGAGAAACAACCCTCATGAAATCCTTCATCCTCTCGGCGGCCGTCGCCCTCTTCGCCGCCACCACGGCCCAGGCCATCACCTGGGACTGGCAGGACGTCGCCACCAACGGCGCCGCCACCGGCCAGGTGACGCTCGACACCGCGCTCGACCGCACCAAGGGCTTTGCCCTCCAGATGACGATTACCGTCACCGCCGTCCCGGAGTCCATGGACAACAGCAACTGGTGGCCGGCGCTCATCAGCCTCGGCACCAGTGACCATAATACCGCGAACCTGACCGTCAACATGACGGAGACTGACGGTATCCGCCTCGACACCAAGAGCGGCGACACCGGCAGCACGCAGACGAAGGTTGTGCCCTCGCCCGTGACCAAGCTGACGACGGGGACTCACACGGTGATGCTCGCCTATGCCGACGGCACCCTCACCCTCACGTACGATGGCAACGTGCTGGCTTCCACGGCCTACACCCTGACCTATGACCCGAACCTCGTGGCGTGGGGCCAGCAGGCCGGCTATCCGAACCAGACGACGCTGAACGCCAACAATCAGTTCCAGTACACGATCGACTCCCTGCGGGTGGGTGTCGGCTCCGCCGATCCGCTCCCCGAGCCGACGGCATTGGCGCTGTTGGCTCAGGGCGTGGCCGGGGTGGCGCTTCGCCGCCGCGTGGCCTAACCGGGCTGACGCGCTGAAAAAGGGCCCCGTCCATCCGGGGCCCTTTTTTCGTCCACGCTGCGTGCGTGGGGCGGAGGATGGCAAGGGCGGATGGCGAAACCCTAAGGGGTTCGGGGCGGAACCCTTAGGGTTTGGGGTCAAACCCTTAAGGGTTTCGGAAAAAGAGGTGGACTTATTTCGCATGGGCCGCTTGGTCGGCCCATGCGAGAAGTTTGGAGGTTGGGGCGTTTTTTGGGGGCTTGGCGCGCCTCTCGCCAGAGGCGGGAATCAGGCGAGGGGCTCGGCGGCGGTGCCGGTGAGGCGGCGGGTCTTGCCATCGAAGGAGAGGCCGATGAGGTGGACCGCTTTGCCGCTGTGGCGGTAAGGTTCGGCGTAGCCCCTTTCCTTGATTTGGGCGAGGGCTTCTTGAGGGGTGCCGTCGACTTTGAGCTCGAAGACGAAGACGCGTTCGGGTGTCTCGGCGACGAGGTCGGCGCGGCCCTTGGCCTGGCGGTCCTCGGCGGTCACGCGGAAGGCGCCGTCGGAGGTCAGCAGGACGTAGAGGATGCGTTGGTAGGAGAACTCTTGCACGCTTGACTCGGTCGGGCCGTAGGTGAGGTGTGCGTAGAGGTCGGAGAGGTTGCCGAAGAAGGTGTCGAAGTTGGCCTGCCTCAAAGCACGGCAGGTGGCGTTGCGGTACTGGTCACTATTTTTTTCGGCGAATTTCTGAACGAGCTGAGAGTTGAAGGCGCGGCGGACCTCCTCGTCCGGGATGCCGAGGGTGAAGACGCCGTCTTGGAAATCTTTGATGGTGAGGTAACCGCCTTGGTAGAGCATGGCGATGGGGCGGATGTTCTCCAGCCCGCAAACATCCAAATCCTCCTCAGAGATGTCCTCAACGTTCTCGTAGTCTTGCTCAATGAGCTGATTGTTCGTGAAATAGTTGATGACGGCGGAGGTTTGGCCGGAGCGGCTCCACGAGCCGGAAAAGGCAGGGTTGCAGACGCCAAGGGTTTGGCCGATGGCGTAGGGATTATAGACCTTGGTCGTGTTCCAGCGGGCGAAACGGTAGCCGTTGTACCACCAGCGGAGCTTCTCGCGGTAATCGTCGTAGGAGAGGCCCATGACCTCGGCGTGGCGGTGCAACGCGTTGCTGAAGTTGGCCTCCAGCTCCTCATCGGTGTAGCCAAGGAGCGTGGCGCAGCGGTCGTCCATCGTCAGGTCGGTGAGGTTATTGAGGGCGGAGAAGACGGAGAGTTGCGTGAAGCGCGTCACGCCCGTCATCATCATAAAGCGGATGTCGCCGACATTGTTCTTGATCTCGCCGTAGAAGGCGGAGAGTTTGGCGCGGATGGCTTTGGCCTTCTCGATGTCGTTGAGCGCGTGGCCGACGGGCGCGTCGTACTCGTCGATGAGGATGACCACGGGTTTGCCGCTGTCCCGGGCGAGGGTGCGGATGGCGTCGGCAAAGTTGGTGGCCGGAGTGACCGTAGGGTTGTAGGTTCCCCCTCCGCTTTCAATCGCCCGCTCGATACGTTCCACAAATTGTTGCTCGAACCCCTCAACTGTCGCCACGTCCATGGTGCCGAAGTTGAAATGGAGGACGGGGTAAGGCTCCCAGTCATAGTCCATCTTGTCGATGGCCAGGCCCCTGAAGAGGTCGCGTTCGCCGCGGAAGAGACAGTCCAGTGTCGAGAGCATCAGCGACTTGCCGAACCG
>DVOR01000086.1 GCA_018713405.1 Candidatus Spyradenecus faecavium
GTCATCCTGGCGAACGGCAACGGCCGCATCCGCGTGAACGACGCGCCGGCGACCGCCGCGCTCCTGCGCCGGCTGGCGCCTTTGCTGACGGACATCCACGGGCCGACGGACAACCTGTCGCTCCTCGACGCGGCCTTCCAACTGCGCCTGCTGACGGCCTATGCCGGGGCGGAGCGGGAGATGGCCGAATACACACGGCGTTGGGAGGCCCTGCAAACCCTCAAGGCGCGGTTACGCGAGGCCGAGGGTGAGCCGGGCGAGCGCCGGGCCGAGGCCGAGCGTCTGGCCGAGGAACTGGAGGAACTCCGCCAGGTGAACCCGACGGAGGACGACGGCGAACCGCTGACCGAACGCCACCGGGCCGCGGCGAACGCGGAGGAAATCCTTTCCATCGGCAACGCCCTCACGGAACGCCTTTCCGACGGCGAGGGGGCGCTGACCGAGCAGCTGATGGAGGTGCACCGCGCGGTGCGGTCGCTCTCCGGGCTGTTGCCCGAGGCCGAGGCCTGGGGCGAGGAACTGACCTCGGCGCAGGTGGCGCTGCAGGAGCTCGCGCGCTCCATCGCCGGGCGGCTGTCGCAGATCGAGGCCGACCCGGAGGGTCTGGAGCGGCTGGAGGCGCGGCTGGGGCAGATCCAGCGGCTGAAGCGGAAGTACGGCCCGACGTTGGAGGACGTGTTGGCCCACTGGGAGCGGGCCAAGGCGCGGCTGGACGCGCTGAACGAATCGGAGGGCGACCTGCAACGGCTCCGCGACCAGGTGACGGAGGCCGAGGGCGCGTTGCGCCGGGCCGGCGAGGCGTTGCGCGCCCGCCGTGCCGAGGCCGCGCCCAAGCTCGCCGCGGCCATCACGGCGGAGCTGCGCGACCTGGGTTTCGCCCAAGCCTCCTTCCCCATCGCGCTGGAACCCTGCGCGCCGGGGCCGACGGGGATGGACAGGGCTGTCTTTTCCTTTGAGCCGAACCCCGGCGAGGCGCCGCGCCCGCTGGCGGACATCGCCTCGTCCGGCGAGATTGCGCGCGTGATGCTGGCGGTGAAGGTGATCCTGGCGCGGCACGACGGCACGCCGACATTGGTCTTCGACGAGATCGACGCGAACGTGGGCGGCGAGACGGGTCGGCGCGTGGGCCAGAAGCTGCGCCGACTGGCCGAGGACACGCAGGTGCTGTGCATCACGCACCAACCGCAGGCGGCTGTCTACGGGCAGACCCATTTCCGCGTGAGCAAGTCGGTGGAGGGCGGGCGCACCGTCACGCGCATCGAGCGACTCGCGCCGGGGGCCCGCGCCGAGGAGCTCGCGCGGATGCTCGGCGGCGGCGAGGCCGCGTCGCGCCACGCCCAGGCCCTGCTCGCCGAGACGCGCCCCACGCAACAGGAGAAACTCGCTCTATGATTCCGCTGGCATCCCCCACCCTCTTCCTTTACGGCCCGCCCGCGACGGGCAAGTCGACCTGCGCGCGCAACCTGGCCGTGGCGCTGGGCAAGGCGGCCATCGACCTGGACACGCTGGTGGAGCAGCGCGTGGGGATGACCATCCCGGAATACGTGGCGAAGGCGGGCGGCGAGGCCTTCCGCGACGCCGAGACCGAAACGCTCCTGGCGCTCTGCGCCGAGCGGCCCGACGCGGTGGTGGCGTTGGGCGGCGGCACGCTGTTGCGCCCGCAGAACCGCGCGGCGGCCGAGGCCTGCGGTCCGATCGTCTGCGTCTCGACGCCGCCGGAGGTGCTCGCCAAGCGCGTGGAGCGCAAGGCCGGGAGCCGGCCCTTCTCGAAGGACGCGGCGGCCCTGCTCCGGACGCTCGAGGAGCGGCGCGAGCACTATGCCTCGTTCCCGCTGCGCGTGGAGCTGACGGGCGACCCCAGCCCGCAGGAGGTGTGGCCGCGCGTGCTCGCGGCCTTCGGGCGGTATCGCGTGGCGGGCATGGCCGCGCCCTACGCGGTGACCGTGGCGCCGGGGGCCTTCGCGGAGCTGCCGCGCACCCTCGCGAAGCTGGACCCCGCGCCGCGCCAGCTGTTGCTGGTGGGCGACTCCAACACAATCCCTCTCTATAAGGAACGGGTCTTCGCGGCCCTCGGGCGCGAGATCCCGGCCTTCGAGATCCCCGCCGGCGAGGAGCACAAGACGCTCGCCACCGTGGAGCGAATCTGGGGCGCGATGCTCGCGGCCGGGATCGAGCGCGGCGGGCTGGTCCTCGCCCTGGGCGGCGGCGTGGTGGGCGACCTCACCGGCTTCGCCGCCTCGGCCTGGCTCCGCGGGGTCCGCTGGCTCAACCTGCCGACGACCCTGCTGGCGATGGTCGACGCGGGCGTCGGCGGCAAGACGGGGGCCGACCTGCCCGCCGGCAAGAACCTGATCGGCGCCTTCCACCCGCCCTGCGCCGTCCTCTCCGACACCGAGACCCTGGCGACGCTCCCCGAGCGGGAACTGCGGTGCGGCCTGGCCGAGACGCTCAAGCACGCCGTCATCGGCGACCCCGGATTGCTGGGGATGCTCGGCGACTTCGCGGCGAAGCGGGGCGACATCGACTTCCTCACGCGGTTGGTCATCCGCTCCGTGGGCGTGAAGGTCCGCGCCATCCAGGAAGACCCCTTCGAGAAGACGGGTCGCCGCGCCGCGCTCAACCTGGGCCATACGGTGGGCCACGCGGTCGAGGCCGCCAGCCGCTTCACCGTGGCGCACGGCGAGGCCGTGGCCATCGGCACCGTCGCCGCCGCCCGTATCGCCGAGCGCCTGGGCCTGGCCAAGGCGGGCCTGGCGGAAACCCTCGCGCAGGCGCTCGCCGCGCTCGGCCTGCCCACCGAGATCCCCGCCGGCCTCGACCCGGCGGAGCTGCGGCATTACCTTTCACACGACAAAAAGAAAGCCGACGGCCGTGTGCGCTTCGCCCTGCCCAGGGCCGTCGGGGACGTGCAGACCGGCTGCATCGTGCCGGAGGAGGTGCTCAATGGGATTCTTGCAGGACAACGGGCTTGACCTTCAGGCCATCGACGCGCAGGCGTTGCTGGAGACCTTCCTGGACGAGATGGGGGCCGGGCTGCACGGCGAGGGAAGCCTCCCGATGATTCCCTCGGACCTCCACCTGCCGGAGGGTGCCATCCGCGACGCGGAGTTCCCGGCCTTCGACGTCGGCGGCACGAACATCCGCTCGGCGCGCGTGCGCTTCGGCTCGTCCGGCGCGCCCACGGTGGAGGGGCTCCAGCGCGGCTTCATGCCGGGCTCCCGCGGCCACGTGACGCACGCGGAGTTCTACCGCATCCTCTGCGCCGTGCTCACAGGCAACCTCCGCCCCGGCGAGACGCTGGGCTACTGCTTCTCCTACCCCGTCGACGAGGGCGGCCGCCTGCTCTACTGGACCAAAGGCATCCAGGCCGACGACATCGTAGGCACCGACGTGCGCGACGACCTCGCCGCGGCCCTCGCCGAGCGTGGGCTCCCCGGCTGCCGCGTCCGCATCCTCAACGACACCGTGGCCGCCTTGCTCGCCGCCTACGCCCACGGCGGGACCGGGGACTACGCGGGCGTCGTGGGCTTCATCCTCGGCACGGGCACCAACACCGCCTACGCCGAGCGCGCCGAACGCATCGTCAAACGCCCCGACCTCACCCCCGGCGCCCTCGTGCCCGTCAACTGCGAGAGCGGCAACTTCGCGCGCTTCCCCCACTCGGCCTTCGACGAGGCCCACGAGCACGCCATCGGCACGGGCCACGGCCAGTGGGAGCACTGCATCTCGGGCGCGCACCTGGGCGACCTGGGGACGATTGTCCTGCGCGCCGCCGCCGACGCGGGGCTCCTCTCCCCCGGCCTGGGCGACACCGTGCGCTCGCGTGGTTTCTCCAACATCGAGCTGGACGACTTCTGCGCCGGCCGCCGCGACGACGTGCTCTTCTGCACCGCGGCCGAGGCCCGCGCCGTGCGCGCCCTCCTCATCCCGCTCTACGAGCGCGCCGCCCTCTTCGCGGCCATCAACGTCGCCGCCGCCGGCATCGCCTCCGCCCGCGCCCGCGGCCGGGACGCCGGCGTCATCCGCGTCAACGCCGACGGCTCGACCCTCTGGAAGACCGCCTGCATCCCCTTCGTCGACCGCGTCCGCGGGCACCTGGAGACCCTCCTCGGCCCCCGCGGCTACACCGCCGAAATCCTGCGCATCGACGACGCCCCGCTCATCGGCGCGGCCCTGGCCGCCGCCGCCCGCTGACCCATGCCCACGCGCCACCTCATCGGCAGATCCGCGGACGCGCCCACGCTCATCGTGCGGTGGTGCCGGGGACGTTGGCCCGACGCCCTGCCGCCGGGCCTCGTCTTCTGCGTGCCCACCTCGCTCGCCCTGCGCCGCCTGCGCGACGCGCTCATCGACGCCTACGGCGCCTTCCAAGGCGTGCGCTTCCTCACGCCCGCGGCCCTGCCCACGCTCTTCGCGCCGCCCGCCGAGACCCCCGCCGCCACCCCCGCCGAGATGCTCCGCGTCTGGGCGCGCGTCTTCGAGTGGCTCCGCGGCGCCGACCCCTCCGACGCCGTCCTCGCCAGCCTCTTCCCCGGTCGGCGCGAGTGGCTGGCGCGCCCCGCCGCCCGCTATGCCC
>DVOR01000087.1 GCA_018713405.1 Candidatus Spyradenecus faecavium
GAGGCGCGGCAGGCGGGGGAGGCGCCCAGGGGCCCGTAGAGGCGCTTGGGGCCCGGGGAGGACAAATCCCACGCCGAAACGCCGCGGCGCGTTTTGCAGGGGTCTGCAGGGGCCTTTGCAACGGCATCCCGCAAGGCCCTCCCCGCCCGGTCTCCCCCCGCCGCCTGCCAGTTGCCGAACCGCCCCCCCCCGGGGGCGGTTTTTTTGTCCACGCTGTCCAACTTGTCCACAGTGTCCACGGTTGCCTTAAGGCCCGGCCGGGCGCGTGGGATACTGTGTGGCATGAAGCGCGTCATCCTCAACATCGCCTCCGCCCCCCTGCCCGAGACCGTCTCGGCCGGGGACGAGCTGGAGGTGCAGCTGGCCCCCTACGGCGACTTCCCCGGCCGCCTGGAGGGGCGGACCGTCCGCCAACGGTGCGACCGGGCCGCCTTCGAGCGCCTGGCGGGGAACTTTTCCGGCGAGGTGCTGGTGGACTTCGAGCACAAGGCCGAGCGGGGCGGCGACACCGAGGCCGCCGCCTGGGTGCAGGCCCTGCGCGTCGACCCCGCGAAGGGGCTGATGGCCACCTTCAGGTTCACGGACAAGGGCGCCGAGGCCGTCGCCAACCGGCGCCTGCGCTTCCTCTCGCCCGTCTGGGAGCTCGACGCCGAGGGCCGCCCCGGTCGGCTCGTCTCCGTGGGCCTCACCAACAAGCCGAATTTGCCGGTGCGCCCGATCCTCAACCGGGCGGCCATTGAACCCCAACCCCAAGGAACCCCATCCATGGAAGAAGAGAAGACCCCTGGCGCCGCGCCCGAGACGCGCGCGCGCCTGATTGAGATCCTCGGCCTGGGCCCCGACGCCGACGACGCGGCCATCCTCCAGGCCGCGGAGACCCTCGCCAAGGCCTACGCCGAGGCGCAGGAGGCGGCGCTCAACGCCGAGGCCGAGCAGGCCGCCGAGGAGAACAAGGAGCGCATCGCCAACCGCGACGCCTTCAAGCGGCTCTACGTGGCCAACCGCGAGGCCGTGCGGGCCACCCTCGCCTGCCTGAGGGACCCCGCGCCCACGCCCGCGCGCGTCGTCTGCAACGCCGCGGCCGCCCGCCGCCCCGCCTCCGCCGCCGACCCGCTGGCCGGCTGCCGCACCCCCGAGGAGCGCTGCGCCGCCATCGAGCGCGGCCAGTTCTGAGTACCCATCCCGAAAGGAACCCCCATGGCCACCTCCCTGACCTCCCCCGCCCTTGTCTACAGCACCGACAAGGCCATCATCGCCGCCCGCCGGGCCCTCGCCAAGGTCGCCTTCTTCGCGACCGACTTCTCGGCCGACGCCGTCCGCCCCGGCACCACGATGAAGATCTCCGTCTTCACGCCCGGCGCGGCCAGTGCCTTCGACGCGAGCACCAACAACTACGAGAAGACCGACGGCTCGGTCGCCTTCGCCAGCGTCACCTTCGACCACCACGTGAAGCACACCTTCCAGTTCGACGACAAGGACTTCACCCTCGTCGACGGCACGAACTTCTGGGCCAACGCCGGGCGCGCCAGCGGCAGCGCCCTGGCCAAGGCCATCATCGGCGCGGTCTCCGCCCTCATCAACAAGACGTCCATCCCCAAGAGCGCGGCCAACGAGGTCGTCTTCGCCAGCGTCACCAAGGGCGCCGTCGCCGCGCTGCGCGACACCTGCGCCAAGGCCGACATCGACCCCGGCGAGACGGTGCTCATGCTGACGCCCAAGCTCTTCGCCGACCTCCTGGCGACCCTCGACGCGAACGTCTACGGCGGCCCCGAGGCCATCCGCCACGGCATCGTGGAGGGGCTCTACGGCTTCAAGGCCGTGATGGAGAACGGCGACCTCTCCGCCTCCGCCGACGAGAAGCTCAACGGCGCGCTCATCCCCACCGACGCCCTCGTCGTGGCCGGGCGCCAGGTGCCCGTCCTCTCCCCCTCGGTCTACGAGGAGATCGGCACCACCCGCGACGACGTCTCCGGCCTGGTGGTCGGCGTCCGCCGCCACGGCGACCCGGCGACCGGCGCCAACTACGTGACGCACGAGGCCCTCCTGGGCGCGGCCCTCGCCCAGCCCGCCAAGTGCGTCCGCCTCGTCTCCGCCGCGACCGCCTGATCCCCCGGCGCGCCCCCGCCCGCGCGGCGGGGCGCGCCACTTACCATTTACCAACCATGGCCTGGCTGATTTTGGACAAAGAGGCGCTCCTCTCCCGCCTGACGGGGCCGGAGCACGAGGCGCTTGACCGCGCGGCGACGGACTGGACGCAGGGCAACCCGCTGGACGAGATCGCCCACGAGGTGGCCGAGGACTGGCGCGGGGGGCTCCGCCGCGTCACCACGCTCGACAGGCGCGCGGACGCGGTGCCCTCGGAGATCCTCATCCACATCCTGGCGGATTTCCGTTACCGCGCCTTCACGCGGCTGCCGGGGATGCGGAGCCTGCTGGACGAGCGGCGCGTGGCCGAGTGGGAGCGCGCGATGGCCATCCGCGACGCGCTGGCCAAGGTCTCCTACGCGCCCCCGGACGAGGGCAACGCCGAGGCTGGGACCCGCGCGCCCCTCCCCGAAATCACCGTCTCGCACGGGCATATCCTGGACTGAGGGCGAGCGATGGGCACGGCGAGGCAATCCGATGCGACGGTGCGGTCTTCCGGCGAGGCGCCGCTGGCCTTCCGGTGGCAGACGGAAGTGTCGAGCCCCCGGCCCTTCCGGGCGCGGGCCTTCCACGGCGAGACCTTTGTGCTCGCGGCGACGCTGCTGGAGTATGGTGCGCCGCTCTCCGGGCTCCAGGGCGCGGGCGTGGTCCTGCGCTGGCAGACCGACGGCATGGCCGAGGACGAGTGGTACGCCAAGGAGGGGGGAAGCTATGATTTAACGACGGGGGAGGTTTCCATCACGTGGGGGCCGGAGTGCGACGACGGCAAGGACCGCGTGCGCTTCTTCCTCGCGCTGGAGACGCCCGGCGGCGTCTCGTTCCGGGCCTATGGGACGCTCGATCTGGCGCCCAGCCCTGGCTTCACGCCCGCACAGCTTGTGCCGGAGAGCGCGCTCGACGCGCTCCAACGGGCCGTGGAGGCGGAGGCGGCGGCGCGGCAGGCGGCGGACGCGGCGCTGACCGACGCGCTGGCAGGGAAGGCTGACGCGGCGGGGTCGCGTCCGCGCTGGCGGGGAAGGCGGAGGTGGGGCACACGCACACGCTTGCGCAGGTCTCGGGCCTTGAGGCGGCGCTGGCGGGGAAGGCGGATGCGACGGGGGTCTACACGAAGGCGGAGGTGTACGCGAAGGGGGAGACGTATTCGCGCGCGGAGGTCGACGGGAAGGTCGCGGGGGTCTATCATTTCAGGGGGAGCGTGCAGAGCCGCGCGGAGCTGCCGACGGACCCGTCCGATGGTGACGTCTACAACCTCATCGGCGAGGATGGGATGAACGTGGCGTGGAACGCTGGGGCTTGGGACGAGCTTGGGGCGACGGTCGACTTGAGCGCGTATTCGACGACGGCGCAGACGACGGCGGCCATCCAGGGGAGGGTGCAGACGGCGATTTCGCAGGAGGCCTCGGCGCGCAACCAGGCGATTGCGCAGGCGGTCGCGCCGAAGGCGGATTCGGAGGACGTCTACGCGAAGACGGAGACGTATACGAAGTCTGAGGTTCAGTCTTTGGTGTCGCAGGCTGTGGAGGCGGCGAAGGCGGCATTGCTGTCCCAGCTGGAGGGGCTTTATGCGCCGCTGTCCTCGGTCCAGCACACGACGGATGGCGTGACGTATCGGTGGAGCTGGGACGAGACGTTCCAGACCTTTGCGATGAAAGCGGTGGAGGATTGACGATGAGTTTGGTTCGCGCGTTGGTCGCTTGCTTTGGCGTGGTGGCGGTCGCGGGGGTTTGCCCGGGGCAGGGCTCGGAGGCGCCGTCGGTGCCGCCGTCTCCGTTCCGGTATCAATTGGTGACGGACGGTCAGACGATTTGGCCGCTGGACACGGTGGCGACGCGGGCCTCGGTCAACGCGGCGACGAACCAGGTGGCGAGCGTTGAGGCGGACGTGGCGGACCTTGCGGGGCTGACGGAGACGCTGGGCGCGCGCGTGGCGGCCTTGGAGGCGGCGCTGGAGGATGTAAGCGAGGACGGGGTGTGGGCGCTGGAGGGCTATGTCAATTCCATCGGGCTCCTGTCGGGGACGCCGGAGTATGAGGGGGAGATTGAGATTGTGGATTTGACGGTGACGGCCTCGACGACGGACAGCGCGAAGCGGACGCTGACGCTGTGGGTGGCCTTTGACCCGGCGCCCATTGTGGCCAGCCAGGTGGCGATGGTGGGCACGGCGACGCTGACGGAGAGCTTTGAGGAGGTTACCTACACCTGCTCTTACCCGACGTCGGTGGGGAACCCGAATGACCCATCCGACACGCGCGCCGTCTACACCTTCGCAGCCGACTTCCCCAAGCAGTCCGGCTTCGCCAAGATCGTCTCCACCGAGGGCTCCGCCGTCGGCGTCGGCGACTACCTGCCCATCACCGGCGGCCTCTCCGTCAACGGCGTCAACGGCGTCGACGCCACGATCACCGCCGATGACGGCACCACCCTTGTCTTCAAGGGCGGCATCCTCGTCGAGGCCACCCCCGTCACCACCCTCAACGCGGAGGACAACGAATGAAACGCTCCTGCCTGCTCGCCCTCGCCGCGGTCCTCGGCCTCTGCCTCTGGCTCCGCGCCGACACCAAAACGCCCGACCCCGAGCCGGACCCCACCGAGACGCAGATGATGACGGTGGACGGGACGCTGGAGACGCTCTACCCGAACCTGCCCTCCGTGGGGCTGATGGCCAAGACGCTTCGCCTGGCGACCGAGGACCTGCAGGAGACGGAGCTGACGATCGACGAGCTCTTTGACCTGATCGACCTTTACACCAACAGCGTCCACGAGATTGAGATCGAGCTTGACCTCGAGGAGGAGGAGGCGCCATGAGGGGCGCGGCCCTTGCGCTGCTCTGCGTGGCCTGCGCCCGCGCGGCGGTCGCCGTCGAGGCGCCCACGCTCGTCACGTGGGAACTGGACCCTTACAGCCAGGCGACGGAGACCGTCGTGGCCGCCATCGAGCGCGTGACCCGGTCCTCGGACGGCGGGCTGGTGGTGGACGTGGGCTTTTCGATGGAGCCATCGCGCGCGCCGACGATGCAGTTCCTCTTCTCCTCGTCGCAGGGGCGCACGGTGACGGCGCTCTGCGAGGAGACGGCCTGCACCTTCCCCACGCAGACGATGACGGTCGAGGGCCGCTGGGTCTATGGCTACACCCTGCCCGCCCCGGCCTACAACGGCAAGGCCATCGCCCCCACGCGCATTACGGCGATCAAGCGGTGCCGCTTCGGCGGGGCGCTGGGGCGGCGACTGGAGGGCGGCGGCTATATGGTGGTGACGGACGAGGGCGTCTACGTGGGGCGGTCGGGGACCTTTGAGATCGGCGGGCAAGCCTACACCTTCGCGGGCGGCGTGCTGATGGAGCCGACGCTCCCCAACGCGACGACGCCTGCGCCCGCGGCGCTCCCGCCCGACACGCCCACGCTCATCCGCGGCAAACGGCTTTCATTCCCCGTCTCGCTCCCCACCAAGCCCAGCACGGAGGCCACCCCATGAACTCAACGAACCCTTTCATGCGTCTGCGCAACCACGCCGTGTGGCGGCACGTGCCGCTCCTGGCCGTCGCCGCGATGGTCCTCCTGCTGGTGGACGGCTCGTCCGTGGCCCTGCCCTTCGAGGGGTGGCTGGCCGGGCACATGGCCTCGGCCACGCGGTGCGTCATCGCGGGCTTCGGGGCGGACGCCGCCCTGGTGGGGACGGTCGCGCCCTCCTGCTCGGGGCTGCGCACCGCGATCGCGGGGGCCATTCTCGGGGCCTTTCTGGCCCGGCGGAGGGTGCTTGGGGCGGCCGTGGGCTTTGCCTGCGGGCTTGGTCTGAACCTGGTGCGCCTGGTGGCCGTGGAGGCCTGCTTCCGCGTGAGTCTTCCCTTCGGTCGCACGGTACACGACCTTGCGCTCTACCTGATCCTGCTACCGGTGGCGCTCCTTGCCGGGTGGCTCTGGCACGCGGCGCGGCGGCCTGTGCGCGCGGCGCTCGGAACGGCGGCCCTGACCCTCGGGCTCGTCCTGTTCGCCGTCGACGTGCCGCAACCACCGCAACCGGCGCGGCTCCTCACGGAGGCGCAGTCGCGCGCCCTTTCCACCGTCGCCGTCTATGCCACGCTCAAGGGCATGGCGCCCGCGAAGCCTGAGGTTGACCTCACGGCCTTCTATCTCGCACTCCCACGGAAACTGATGGAGGCCACGCCATGATGCAGAAGATTTTGGACATCCTGCACGCGCTCTGCCTGGCCCTTGCGGCGTGGCTGCGGGGGCGGCGCAGGCGGGAGGCGAACGACGTGCGCCGGGCGGTGGCCGAGCACGACCGCGAGGGTCTGAACCGGATCTTGCAGGGGCGGAGGGACGACCGATGAGCGACAAAGCCATCGACCGCATCATCCTCGCCTGCGCCGCCGTCTGGGCCCTTGTCGCCCTCGCCGCCTGCCTGCAAGGCTGCGCCCCCGCCTACACGGTGGTGCCGGCCGACCGCGAGGCTGTGCCGGTGCGCCAGACGGCGGAGTCCCCCCGCGCCTACGAGGAAGCCGTGGAAGGCGCCACCGGCTGGTTCGTCCCGGACGCGGTGATGCTGGATCTGCTGGACGCCGACTGACCCCGACCGCTTACCATTTACCACTTACCAATCCTCCCAAACGAAAGGAACCCCGCCATGATCGACTGGCTGAAAGACCTCTTCTCCGGGCTCTGGGCCTGGGCCAAACCCAAGCTCGCGGCCCTCTTCACGCTGACGGCCGCGAACGTCGCCCAGGAGGTGCTCGCCCTGGTCAACGACGCCGCGCTCCAGCGCCTGGCCTATGAGGCCGTCAAGGCCGCCGCCGAGGCCGGGCTCAAGGGCAACGCCGCCTTCGACGCGGCCTTCGCGGCCCTCACCGACAGGCTCAAGGCCGAGGGCCGCGAGCTCGCCGACAACGTCAAGGACACCCTCGTCCAGAACGCCTACCTCGTCTTCAAGAACGGTCAGGCCTAAAGGGCGCACCCCATGCCCGCCGTCGCCGAGATCCTTGCCGCCAAGGTGCCCATGCCAACCGCGCTGGACAGCGCGGCGATCCGCGCGCGCTGGTCGCGGCGCCTGCGCGAGCAGGCGCTCTTCTCCGCGCGGATGACGCTGGAGGGCTACCTCCGGCGCGTCCAGGAGGTGCTGGTGCGGATCGCCGAGGGGCGGCTGGACGCCTCCGCCGCCCGTCTCGCCCTCACCGACAAGCTCGCCGAGCTGGGCTATTCCCCCGAGCCCGGCGCGGAGGGGACGCTGAAGGACGCGCGCTCGCTGGCGCGTCTGAACCTGGTGCTCAAGACGAACCGTCAGACGGCGGCCTCGCTGGCGCAGTTGGCCGAGAGCGAGGACCCGGACGTCGCGCGGCTCTCCCCCGCCTGGGAGCTCGACAGCGCCGGGTGGCGCCGCACCCACCGCACCGACTGGCCCCAGCGCTGGAAGGCCGCCGGGGACGCCGTCGGCTGGCAGGGCGCCTGCAAGGGCAGGATGGTGGCGCTGAAGAGCTCGCCGATCTGGCAGGCGCTGGGCAACGGCGCGGGGGGCTTCCGCGACACGCTGGGCAACCCCTATCCGCCCTTCGCCTTCGGCTCCTCCTACGCCTGGTTCCCCGTCGACCGGCTCGAGGCCCGCGAGCTGGGGCTGCTGGACGAGGCGGTGGCCAACCGCGCGCCCCTCCGCCGCGCCGTCGGGCTCCTCCTGACGGCGGCGACGCTCCGCGCCATCCGCAACCGCGCCGAGCATTGCCCCCGGGACGGCGCCTTTTTGGACGCGGACGGCCAGTGCCATAGCCCCAAGCACGGCGCCGGGGGAAGCGTTGCAACGACATTGAAGAAAGGCGGTAGGAAACGTTGTACGCAGGCCGAGGCGGACCAAGCGCTCAACGATGGCCTCTCTCTCCGAGACGGGCAGGGGAACCCCATCCGTTTCGACCGTTTCGTCCGCGACCACTACGTCTTTGGCCAACGAAGAAAGGATAACACGCCCAAACCAGAAAACCTGGAGCTTCTGCCCGTGGCCATCCTGGCCGTCCGCCAAGGCTCGCGCGAACTCAAGTTCCCGCGCGGGACGACGCCGGATTATCTCAACCCGCCGCGCGGCACCCAGGCGGTCTATTCGCTTCCCTTCGAGGGGGGTGTCCTGCGCGTCTATGCCTATGCCGACAGCGGGCGCGTCTCTGGGTGGCATTTGACGAAAGGGGCAAAAAAATGAGGGCATCGCAGCCCTCGTCAGGGGAGGCAAGCTCCCAAAGGAAACCAATCATCCGGCGGTTGGCAAGCTGCCAAAGGTATCGCCTTCCGGGAGGCACCCCTGACATCGCCAATAGTAAACCACAAACCATTTGAGAAAGGCAAGCGAAAAATGAGCGTGACGATCACGGGGAAAGTTGCACAATATAGTGAACCGAGACGGGCAGGTGGCGGCACGCCCTCTGGGGCGCCCCCCGGGGGGCGCCCCAGAGGGGCGAAAAAAGTCAGCGCCTCTGCTAAGATGAAGGGACGTAAAACAACCTCATCTAGAAAGGACGCTGACGTGCCCTATATTAGCACTTTCCCGCTTCCTCGGACACATTGGACGATGGAAGGACGACAAACGTTGGAACGCTTGTGGAATGAAAATCTCAAACATGGCCGAAAC
>DVOR01000001.1 GCA_018713405.1 Candidatus Spyradenecus faecavium
GCATCCTCAACGTCACGGCCAAGGACAAGGGCACCGGCAAGGAGCAGCACATCACCATCACCGCCTCCTCCGGCCTCTCCAAGGACGAGATCGAGAAGATGCGCCAGGACGCCGAGCGTTACGCCAAGGAAGACGAGGCGCGCAAGGCCGCCGTCGAGAGCCGCAACCAGGGTGAGCAGATGGCCTACCAGGCCGAGAAGCTCCTCAAGGAGAACGGCGACAAGATCCCGGCCGACAAGAAGGCTTCGCTCGAGGGCAAGGTCAACGCGCTGAAGGAGGCGCTGAAGGGCACCGACGACGCGGCCATCAAGTCCGCGCAGGAGGCGCTCATGAAGGAGCTCCAGGAAGCCGGCGCGGCGATGTACCAGCAGCCCGGCGCGGGCGCGGCCCCCGGCGGCGACGCCGGCGCCCAGCCCAACGACGGCGCCAAGAAGGACGACAACGTCCAGGACGCCGACTTCAAGATGAACTGACCGACCCCCGGGGTGGGGGAGCGCCCCCGCCCCGGGATGACCCCACACGCTTTTAGAAAGGATACAGACACCATGTCCAACAAAACCGCCATCCGCCCGCTGGGCGACCGCGTCCTGGTTCAACCCAAGGAAGAGAAGGAAGTCACCCGCGGCGGCATCATCATCCCCGACACCGCCAAGGAAAAGCCGATGGAAGGCACCGTCATCGCCGTCGGCATCAAGCGCGACAAGGACGGCAAGGAAGTGCCCTTCGACGTCAAGCCCGGCGACACCGTCCTCCTCCCGAAGTACGGCGGCACCGAGGTCAAGCTCAACGACGTCGTCTACCAGATCGTCCGTTCCGACGACCTCCTCGGCATCCTCGGCTAAAAAGGGAGGCTTGGAAGTTTGGAGGCTTAGAGGCTTGGCGCGCCCGAAGGGCGACGAACCGGCCGCGGCCCACAACGACCAAGCGCCCCAGACCAACACCCGAAGCGAGACGCTTCACATCTCTGAAAGGATTTCATCATGTCTGCCAAGCAAATGAAGTATGAAGGCGACGCGCGCCAGGCCATCCTGGCCGGCGTGAGCAAGCTCACCAAGGCTGTCGCCACCACCCTCGGCCCCTCCGGCCGCAACGTCATCATCGACAAGAAGTTCGGTTCGCCCCAGATCACCAAGGACGGCGTGACCGTCGCCAAGGAAGTCGAGCTCCCTGACCCCTTCGAGAACATGGGCGCCCAGATGGTCCGTGAGGTCGCCTCCAAGACCAACGATGTCGCCGGCGACGGCACCACCACCGCCACCATCCTGGGCGAGGCCATCTACCGCGAGGGCCTGAAGAACGTGACCGCCGGCGCCAACCCGCAGGCCGTCAAGCGCGGCATCGACAAGGCCGCCGTGGCCGCCACCGAGGCCATCGCCAAGCTCGCCAAGAAGGTCTCCACCACCGAGGAGATCGCCCAGGTCGCCACCATCTCCGCCAACAGCGACGCCGAAATCGGCAACATCATCGCTGACGCGATGGACAAGGTGGGCAAGGACGGCACGATCACCGTCGAGGACGGCAAGACCACCGAGACCACCAGCGACGTCGTCGAGGGCATGCAGTTCGACAAGGGCTACCTCAGCCCCTACTTCGTGACCGCCGCCGAGAGCATGGAGTGCGTGCTCGACACGCCCTACATCCTGATCTACGAGAAGAAGATCAGCAACCTGAACGACATGCTGCCCCTGCTCCAGGGCGTTGCCAAGAGCGGCCGTCCGCTCCTCATCATCGCCGAGGACGTCGAGGGTGAGGCGCTCGCCACCCTCGTGGTGAACAAGCTGCGCGGCACCCTGCAGATTTGCGCCGTCAAGGCCCCCGGCTTCGGCGACCGTCGCAAAGAGATGCTCAAGGACATCGCCATCCTCACCGGCGGCCAGGTCATCTCCGAGGACCTCGGCATCAAGCTGGAGAACGTCACCCTCGAGCAGCTGGGCAAGGCCAAGCGCGTGACCGTCGACAAGGAGAACACCACCATCGTCGAGGGCGCCGGCAAGAGCTCCGAGATCCAGGGCCGCGTCGCCGAGATCAAGCACCAGATCGAGACCACGACCTCCGACTATGACCGCGAGAAGCTCCAGGAGCGCCTGGCCAAGCTCGCCGGCGGCGTCGCCGTGATCAAGGTGGGCGCCCAGACCGAGGCGGCCATGAAGGAGAAGAAGGACCGCGTCGACGACGCCCTCCACGCCACCCGCGCGGCGGTCGAGGAAGGCATCGTCCCTGGCGGCGGCGTCGCCCTCGTGCGCTGCCAGAAGGCCGTCGAGAAGTGCGCCGAGAACCTCTCCGGCGACGAGAAGATCGGCGCCGAAATCCTCGGCCGCGCGATGGAGGCGCCCCTGCGCCAGCTCGTCAGCAACGCCGGCCTGGAGGCCGCGCTCATCGTCGAGAAGGTCAAGGGCGAGAAGGGCAACGTGGGCTACAACGTCGCCAACGGCGAGTTCGTCGACCTCGTGAAGGCCGGCATCGTCGACCCCGCGAAGGTCACCCGCACCGCGCTGCAGAACGCCGCGTCCATCGCGGGCCTCCTGCTGACCACCGAGTGCATGGTCACCGAAATCCCCGAGCCCAAGACGCCCGCCCCGGCGATGCCCGACGGCGGCATGGGCGGCATGATGTAAGCCGCGCGCCCGCGCTTACCCCAAAGAGCCCCGGCCCAGCCGGGGCTTTTTCGTGCCCCCAAGGGGCCTCCGCGCAAAAAAGGCTTGCAGAAAGGGGCGAGGCTTTGTATCATAGGAGACAGTAACGTTGGAATGGGCGAGCGCCCTTTGGTTAAACGAGGAACGGAACGATGGCGAAGTTCAGATTCAAGGCGGTCGATTCGCAGGGCAAAGAGGTGTCCAGCACGGTCGAGGCGGATTCCCAGCGGGCGGCGATCGAGAAGATCCGCGCGATGAAGCTGACGCCCAAGGCCATCGGCCAGGTGCGCGAGGACGCCGCGGGCGCGCCGCCCCCGGCCGCCGAGAAGCCGGCGAAGAAGAAGAGCGCGATGGACATCAACATCAAGATGCCGCGTCTCTTCAAGCAGCGGGTGAAGCCGAAGGACCTGATGGTCTTCACGCGCCAGCTGGCGACGCTGGTGGACGCGGGCCTGCCGTTGCTGCGCGGCCTGCGCGTGCTCCACCGCCAGTGCCAGAACGAGACGCTGAAGGAGGCGCTCGCGGGCATGATCGACACGGTGGAGACGGGCAACACCTTCTCCGAGTCGCTGGCGAACTACCCCAAGATCTTCAACCACCTCTACGTGAACATGGTGAAGGCCGGCGAGGCCGGCGGCGTGCTGGAGACGGTGCTGAACCGCCTGGCCGAGTTCATGGAGAAGGCCGAGAAGATCAAGAACAAGGTCAAGGGCGCGATGACCTACCCCATCGTGGTCTTGGTGGCCGCGGTGGGCATCGTGGTCTTCCTGATGCTGGCGGTCATCCCGAAGTTCCAGCAAATCTTCGACGACCTGCTGGGCGGCGAGGGGATGCCGGCGCTGACGGCGGCGGTGATCGCCTTCTCCGAGTGGGTGCAGGTCTACTGGCTCTTCCTCTTCGCGATCATCGTGGCCGTGGTGGTGGGCGTGAAGCTGGCGGTGAAGACGCCGATCGGCTCGCGCCTGCGCGACCGCTTCATGCTGCGCGCGCCGGGCATCGGCCAGCTGAACCAGAAGACGATCGTGGCGCGCCTGACGCGTACGCTGGGCACGCTCCTCAGCTCCGGCGTGCCGGTGCTGCAGGCGCTGGCGATCGTCAAGGAGACCACCGGCAACAGCCTCTTCACCAAGGCCCTCCAGTCCGTGCACGACAGCGTGAAGGAGGGCGAGGGCATGACCGCGCCGATGGGCGCGAGCGGGGAGTTCCCGCCCATGGTCGTCTCGATGGTGGAGGTGGGCGAGGAGACCGGCGCCCTGCCGGAGATGCTCATCCGCGTGGCGAACACGTACGACGACGAGGTGGACAACGCCGTGGCGGCGTTGACCTCGGTCATCGAGCCCATCATGATCATCTTCCTGGCCGTGGTGGTCGGCGGCATCGTCGTGGCCATGTTCATGCCGCTCATCTCGATCATCGGCTCCATCGGCGGCGGCGCCGGGGCGTAAGGAGGGCAACCATGGCACGTACGCGACTCTGTGGGAAGGGCGGCTTCACGCTCATCGAGATCCTGGCGGTGGTGGTCATCATGGCCATCCTGGCCGGCGGCGTCTTCATGATGATGGGCGCGGGCGACTCCAAGAGCAAGATCGCCGAGACGAACGCCCAGATCCAGGCGCTCTCCTCCCTGCTGGAGGAGTACAAGAACCAGTACGGCGAGTACCCGCTGGTCACCAACGTGGACGACCAGGGCTACGCCGCGCTGAACTTCACCTTCAAGGTGGAGGACGGCGGCTCCTGCAACGAGTGCGGCAACCAGCCCAGCAGCGACAAGATCGCCTTCGGCCTGGCCTCGCGCTTCATCCCCACGGCGACGACCATCTACCAGAAGTGCGCCAACACCAACATGGAGAGCCACTACAAACGGTGCTATAGTGACCCTTCCGGCCAGGACTCCGAGGCCTGGGAGCGCGAGCTCGGCGCCAGCGGGGCCGACTGGCAGGACATCATGGGCCGCGAGGCCGGCGACAGCAACCTGGACCAGATCAACCGCTCCTGGCGCCGCCTGGAGAAGGAGGGCCTGCTCTACTCCGGTGTCTCGGCCTGCCCCTACTGCAACACGCGCACTTACTCCGCCGGCGCGTCCAACGACGCGTGGGACCGCGGTTTGAAGTACAACACGGCCACCAAGGCCATCGTCTCCGCCGGCCCCGACGGGAAGTTCGGCACGGACGACGACATCTCCGGTTCCGGCACCGGCACCGAGGACGAGGACTGAGCCCATGACGCAGACCCGGGACGAGAGCCGTGCGCGCGCCACCCCACCCACCTGGCTGATGGGGGTGGTGGTCGTCGCCGCGCTCATCTCCCTGGCGGCCGCGGTCGCCGCCGCGTGGCTCTATTTCACCACCGACGTCTCCGCCGCCGCGGAGCCCCCCGCCCCGGCGGCCGCGCCCGCCGAGCCCATCCGCCTGGACCCCCAGCGGGCGAAGGTCGCCGCCACCGCGGCGCGGGCGCAGGCCGTCCTGGCCCGGGTGGAGGCCCATCGGGCCAAGACGGGCGCCTACCCGGACCTCGCGTCGGATGAGGCGGGCTACGCGCCGCTGGACGTTTTCCTGGGCGAGGCCGCGCCGTTGGCGACGGATGCCTGGGGGCACGCGTTGCGCTTCGCCGTCGCGGGTCGGGCCGTGGTCTCGGCCGGCGCGGACGGACGCTTCGGGACAGAGGATGACATCTCGGCGACCCTCGCGGGCGCCGCCAAGGAAGAAGGAAGGAACGCGCCATGAACCTGTGGACGCAAGCGAAGCGAGGCTTCACGTTGATTGAGCTGCTGGTGGTGATCGTCATCGTCGGCATCCTCACCTCCGCCGCCATGATGGCCTACGGCGGCTTCATCGAGCGCGCGCACCAGAAGAACGCCGCCGAGATGTGCGCGCAGATCGCCACCGCCTGGACGCGCTACTACGCCGACATGGGCTTCTGGCCCAACGCGCTCAGCTCCTCCTCCGTGCAGGAGATGGACACGGAGATGTGCACCATCCTGGGCAAGGCCAAGCTGTTGGACGTCAACTACATCGACTCCTCCAACACCGGCGACGCGGCCAGCGGCCTGCGCCGCAACAAGGACGACGACCCGCAGCTGAAGTTCGGCCTGCTGGACACCTTCGGCCTGCGGATGTTCGAGGACGGCTTCTCCGAGTCCGAGATCAAGAAGCACCTCTACCAGTTCGTCCTCGACGCGGACGGCGACGGCCGGATCACCCTCCCCGGCGAGGTCGGCGGCGGCGAGATCAACGCCACGGCCGCGGTCTGGTGCTGGCCGGAGGACGTCGAGGTGGGGAAACAGGACGGCGAGCCGTTCGCCAAGAGTTGGTAAGGAAAAGGAAGGGGGCGTACGATGTTCGAGCGACTGGGCAAGCGGTTTGGGTTGGGCGGCGCCAAGCGCCGCGCGGGCTTCACGCTGGTGGAGCTCCTGGTGGTGATCGCCATCCTCGGCGTCCTCTCCGGGTTGGTGAGCCTGGCGGCGGTGCGCCTGCTGCGCGGGTCTGACAACGCCGAGCGCAACGCCGCCGCCGGCATCGTCAAGTCCGCCATCGAGGCCTACCGCAGCGAGCACAACGGCGACTGGCCCGTCGACTTCAACGTCGGCAGCAACGAGTCGTCCATCGCCTTCGGCACGGTGAACACCAACAACAAGGTCGCCGAGAGCAACGTCGCCTTCCTCATGCCCCTCTTCGGCCGCGACGAGAACGGCAACCGCGACGCCGCCGAGCGCGCCTACATCGAGGACGTTTCGATGTTCTATGTGTGCGACGGCAACTCCATCCCGCGCAAGCTGGAGGACGTCCTCAACGACGGCG
Source organism: Candidatus Spyradenecus faecavium (assembly GCA_018713405.1). Taxonomy (GTDB): domain Bacteria; phylum Verrucomicrobiota; class Kiritimatiellia; order RFP12; family DVOR01; genus Spyradenecus; species Spyradenecus faecavium. The sequence goes on from DVOR01000001.1 coordinate 6,431, forward strand.
GCATCGGCGCCAACGACATGATCGGCTTCCCCGTCGACATGCGCGAGACGCGCGAATCCCGCTACGACGACCTGAGCGGCAACCGCGCCTTCGCCCCCATCCGCATCGAGATCGACTTCGACACGGGGTACTACGACGTCTCCGTGCCCTCCGACGGCGACTTCAGGAAAGTCCTCAGCATCAACTGACGCTGCGCCAAGAAAGGAACCAGGATGAGACGCAACGCAACGACATTCCTCCCCCACGCCGCCTGGCGGGCGGCGCGTGCGGGCTTCACGCTGATGGAGCTCATGGTGGTGATCGGTATCGCGGCGCTCCTGCTCACGATCTCCGCCACGGCCTTCTTCGGTGCCTCGCGCGAGGAGAACCTCGTCCGCAGCCGCGACCAGTTGCGCGACCTCCTGCTCTCGGCCCGCCAGCGCGCCTGCATCGAGGGCGCCCCCTACGTCGTCATCTGCTACAACACCACCATCAAGATCACCGTCGGCAGCAAGGAGGAGACGATCGACCAAGGCCGCTTCGCCCTCTTCCGCTCGGTCGGCCGTGTCTGGCCGGCGAACGGCGATTGCCTCGCCGCGCCCTTCGGCTTCCAACGCGACCAGCTCAGCACGCTGGCCAAGCGCGAGCGCCTCATCAACCTCGACGACCCCGAGAAGGAGGCCTCCGGCGGCTCCAGCCAGTTCATGCGCGTCGAGGCCATCGCCCGCGACCCCGATCGCCTCTCCGACGATCCCGACACGAACAACAAGAGCGTCGACGAGCTCAACTACGACTACTACCCCACCGGCGGCGACTCCCCGGAGACCCTGAGGTTGGTGGCCTCCAAGAAGGGCGGCGACAACGACTACGGCTTCTACGTGGCCCGGCTGGAGTCCGACAGCGGCGAGACCAAGCCCTTCCCCCTGGGCGTGCGCGCCACCTCCACCTTCTCCCTCCCCTCGGGGTACAAGTTCGATTCGGACCGCACCGCCTTCGTCTTCCTGCCCGACGGCCGCGCGAGGGAGGCGGTCTCCATCTCCGCCGCGACCTCCGTCGGCGGCACGGGCGACGCGCCGGAGTTCTCCGTCTCGGTCTCCGCCGACGGCGAGGTCGACATCAAGTGAGGAGGGATTGACATGGGCAGACTTTCGCGATACCTCCGCGCCGGCTTCTCCTTGATCGAGGTGAACATGGCCATCTTCGTCCTGGCGGGCGGCGCGCTGGCCCTGCTCGCGCTCTTCCCCCTGGGCCTGCGCGAGAGTTCCGAGGCCAACAGCGAGATGCGCGTGGCCGCCTTCGCCGATCGCTTCATCGGCGCGGCCAAGATCGCCGCCGAGCAGGCCGTGGACGAGGACGACTTCGAGGACCTCCTCACCGAGTCGCTCGACACCTCCGGCTCCTTCTCCCTGCGCGACGACAGCGACGAGGAGAACGACGGCAACGACTACGACGAGGATGAGTCCGGCGTCTACTTCCGCGCTTGGCGGGTCGGCGTCCAAGAGGACAAGACCGACGGCCTGATTCTTTTGGAGCTTGGCCTGTCGGTGACCGCCGAGAACCCCAAGCAAAATCCTCGCGCCATGCGTTATGCGGACGGCTACGGCCTGAGGGTCGTCATCGACCCCCGTGGGAAACAGTAAGCGAGGCGCCGATCATGAGACAGACACACGCACCCCTTTCGCGCCGCGGTTTCTCGCTCATCGAGATCCTGGTGGCGATGACCATCCTGGTGGTCATCGTCCTCATCGTGGCCGGCATCTTCCAGCAGACTAGCTTGGCCTGGA
>DVOR01000088.1 GCA_018713405.1 Candidatus Spyradenecus faecavium
AGACCTCGCGCAATGGCGCATGGACGCGGAGAAGTATGACGCCGGCTTCCACCGCTCGGAGCTTTGGGTCTGCCCCATCAAGAACGGCAAGCCGTGGGTGGAGGAGTACCCGCGCTTCGCCGTCAGGAAGAAGGCGCGCGCGCCGTATTGGGGGGAACGCGCGGAGGGCGGGCACGTCACCGTCGACCTCCTGGGGCTGCACCTCTCCGACGTCCTGCTGATGCCGGACGAGCGCCACCCGAACGCCAAGCCGCGCCTGATCGATTTCGACGCGCCCTACGTGGATTTTCGCCCGGCGGACGAGCCCAAGCACCGCCATCGCGGCAGGTATCTGCTGGACATCCTGCGCGAGCGTGACCAAAGGGGCCTGGCCGCCTACTTCGAGCAGCTCCACGGCGCGATCGGCGGCTCGGACTGGATCATCCTCGTCGCCGACGATTGGGAGCCTGACTGGCTGGAGGCCATCAAGCAGGCCGCCTCCGCCGCCCTCGGCTCCTCCAACGTTTTCCTCCTCTGGCGCACCGTCGCCTACGCGCTGGGAGCGCCTGTCCGCACCTCGGCAATCTCCGTTTCGCGTCTCAATGGCCCATGCGACAAGGTCTGGCTCAAGTACGACCAAGACGGCCGCCCCTGCCACCACGCCTACCGCTTCCATAAGGATGAGTTCGACATCCCCGCGCTTCCGGCGAGCCTTCCCGAGCATTCCCTCTTCGACTGGCTCTGGGATGCGCCCGACCGCCGCGACCTCGAGACTGCGGACACGTTGCGCCAGGGTGTGGCGCGCTTCTGGGCCGCCCGCGCCTCTCAGGGCAAGGAGGTCGCTTATTGGGACGAGTTGATGGGGCTCTACATGGTCTATCAGACCCCGGACGAGCACGTCGAGCTCCGGACGTTGGTGGAGTACAACGAGCACTTCGCGGGCGGGGCCCCCTATGTTGGCGCGGAGCAACAGGAGTTCCATCTGAAGGGCGCTTCCGGGATGCAGCTCTACCTTCTGGAGTGGCCCAGCCCGAACCGGAAGAAATCCCTTTCGCTGTTCGCCTGCAAGTTGGAGGAAATCGCCGGCAACGATCGGATCCGGATGTTGGCGCGGGCCACGCCGGGTCAGGGCGTGGTCAAGCTGGAACTCAATCACCCCTCTTTGCGCCACCCGGAAACCGTTGCTTTGGCCGGACTGAAGAAGACGCGCAAGACGGCGACAACCATTGAGGGCGAGATGAATCGCTCTTTCCCTCCGGTCTCCCCCAAGGTCATCGCGGATGGCAATCTGCTGAGTTGGAGGGAGAAAGCGTTGGTCCGCGCCTTCGCACAAGGCCAAGCGGTGTCGCTGGATGGCGGGCTGTTTTACCACGCGCACTATCTTTATCCGCACGGGACGCTCCCGCCGAACATGAGCAAGCTGGAGTATCTGCGCCGGGGCAACGTGTTTGGCGCGGAAGAAGGCCACCAATATCCGGACTTGGGCATGGATACTTTGTTCGGTCGCGCCAAGATGGATTTCGACGCGCTCTTCCGGCGGCTCTATGAGTGCGCCAAGCGTGAGATTCGGCAAGGTGTCTACAACCATGCGGTGCGCCTGATTGCCTGGACGTATCAATCCGACAACGCGCTTTTCACCGGCCTACGCTCGGCCTGCGTGCGCTTGGTGGCGCAAGGAAGACAGTCCAACAGGGAGCTGATAACCTTTTGCGCCAATCTGTGTAACGAACCGAGCGAATGGCGCGCGCTCTTCGAGTCCTGCATGGAGTTCTTCGTGAATGGGTGGGTCGGTTGCGCGGAGCACCAACGCCTCCTCTACAACCTGCTCATGTTCAACGATGACTTCATCTCGGCGGTGGGCCTTCATCTTCCTCAGAAAAGGAAAGACGTGGAAACCTTGGTGGGTGTGCTTTGTGACACCAGTATCGGTCGATGGATCGGAGATGTGCAACGGAACAGTTGCCTGCGGGGTCTGCTTTACCTCCTTCGGATTCGCCTCTTCGACGGAAAACGCTTCGCCATGCAGGGGACAGACGATTGCAACTATGACCGTATCGCCGCGGTTTGCCAAGAGGGCAAGTCCTGGCCTGGGGACGGAGCGCAAACCGAGAGCTACCGCGAGGTGCTCCGGCATTACCTGAATGGGAACGGGAAGATCGATGAAATCCCGCAACAGAACTGACGCCGGAGGCACGCAGATGGGTCACGTTTCCCCGTGGGAGGACTTTCGGGCGCTGTGTGGGTACTACGCGGAGTGCGTGCAGGTGGCGGAGCGGCCGACGGAGTTCTTACCGCTGGATCGGGAGCACGACCTCTTCTGCGTGGCGCACCCGCCGGTCGGCTGGCTGGGGCAGGAAGCCTTCGAGGCCGTACTGGACCGGCGGCGGGAGCTGCTCTTCCTCAACCGGATCCTGACGCGGGCGCGCTTCGACGAGACCTTCTACGTGGGCTACCCGTGCGAGGTCGTCGCGGGCGAGCGGGGCCTCTTCGCGGTGCCCGTCTTCCTGATCCCGGCGGAGGCCTGGGAGACGGCGCCGGGCCACTGGGCGGTCACGCCGGACTACGGCGCCACGCACCTGAACCACGGCTGGCTGGACTTCAACGTGCCGCAGGAGGAGCGCACCCGCGTGCTGACACTCTTCTACGGCCGGCCCGACGGCCTGGTGGACTTCGAGGCCGCGTGCGCCTACCTCTCGCACCGCCACCGCCGGGCGATCGACCCCAACCTGCCAGACGCCTACCTTGACCGGAAGCAGGGCCTCGCGAACGTCGCCGTCCTCGGCGTCGGCATGAAGCTGAAGTACTCCAAGACGCTGCGGCGCGAACTCCTGCACATCCGCCAGGAATCGGACGAGGTGCTCGACCGGACGGCGCTGGCCTACGTCTTCCGCAACCCGCCGCTTCCGAGCCGCCCGGCGCCCGGGGCCGAACGCGCCTTCCCCGCGAACTTCCTGCCCGCCAACCTGGAGCAGCAGCGCGCGCTCATCGAGGCGCTCTCCACCCCCTGCTCGCGCATCCAAGGGCCCCCCGGCACGGGCAAATCCCAGGCCGCGGTGAACCTCCTGCTCAACCTGGCCTACCGCGGGCAATCCGTCCTTTTCACCAGCCGCAACCACCGGGCCATCCACGCCATCGACGACAAGGTCCGCGCCGCGCTCGCCGGCGCCCCCGGGGGCGTCGACCTCGCGGGCTGGGTGCAATCCTGCTCCAACGAAGACGGCAGCCGGCGGCGGAGCTGGGCGGACACCGACTTCGAGGACCTCCGCGAGCTGGTCAAGCGCATCGACGGCGAGACGCCCCCCTTGGCGCGGCAACTGGCCCGCGAGGCCTTCAACGAGGGTCTGCAGGATTGGGCGGACGGCTGGGAGGACCTCGAGCGCCGCCAGACCACGCTGCGCCTGCTCGAGGCCACGGAGGCCCGCGTGGACGGCCTCCGCGCGGCCCTACGCATCCCCGAGGAGACCGACCTGCGCACCCTCCGCGCCGACCTGCGCCGCCTGGCCCGCCGCCCTCGCACCGTCCTGGGGCGCCTGCTGTGGCGGCTCCTGCGCCGCGAGCGCCGTCAGGCCGCGCTGGAGGCCGCGCTGCGCCAACGCTTCCCCCACGTCGTCGCGCCGCGGGACAGGCGCCTCTTCCGGGGCCGCCTGCTGCGCCAGGCCTGCCGCCTGCGCCACCTCCGCCGCGCCCGCGTGACGCTCGCCGAGCGACGCGCCGCGGCCGCCGCGCTCCCGCCCTACGCCCCCCTCCTCGCCCGCGCGGCCGAGGCGAACAAGCGGTGCGCCGAGAACCAGCTCACCGCCCTCCTCGCCCGGATCTGCGACCGCGCCCAGGCCATCGACCCGGAGCTGATCCGCGACGTCTCCGCGGCCTGCGCGCGTTTCCGCCTGTCCAACCTGCCCTTCCTGGCCGCCATCGTCGCGCCCGCGCTCCACGACGAGGTCGCCCAAGCCTTCGCCAAGCTCACGCGGCTCTATCCCATCTGGGTCTGCACCCTGCTCTCCCTCACCAAGGCCTCCCCCTGCAACGCCGCCCTCTTCGACCGCGTCGTCATCGACGAGGCCGCGCAGTGCGACATCCCGCCCATGATCCCCGCGCTCTTCCGCGCCAAGGGCGTCACCGTCATCGGCGACCCGCGCCAATTCCCGCCCGTGATTGACCTCCCCGAGGCGCGCCACCTGCTCATCCAGCGCCGCCACGGCCTCCTCGACCAACGCCTCGCGGCCTACGACTACCTCACGCAAAACGCCTACACCGCCGTCCGCGTCCCCGCCGTCCTCCTCACGGAGCACTTCCGTTGCGCCCCGGACATCATCGACTACTGCAGCGAGACCTACTACGGCGGGCGCCTC
>DVOR01000089.1 GCA_018713405.1 Candidatus Spyradenecus faecavium
CAGCAGGTCGAGGCGTTGTCTAATGGTGCCGCCATCACCCAGAATACTCTCGGCGGTGAGTGGACGATGGACATCGCGTACGTCGATGGGATGACCTACGACGAGGTCGGGGACGCCATTGCGGCCCTGCCCGAGCCGACGGCGCTGGCGTTGCTCGCGCTGGGCGTGGCCGGCGTGGCGCTCCGCCGCCGCGTGGCGTAAGCGGGCCTACTGCGCGCAAGCGGCCCCCGGCGACCCCGGGGGCCGTTTCGTCGACGAGGGAGAGGCTTTCCCAAGCCTCCAAGCTTCCAAACCTCCAAGCTTCCGTGAAAAAGGCTTGACGTGGGGGGAGGATTGCGGTATGCTTCACAGTGTTGAAATACCCGGAAGGATGAGAGTCGGGTGTGAGACCGAAAGGAACGTCTATGAGCTTTGACCGAGAGAGCCGGATGTGGGCGCCGCTGTGGCTGATGTGCGCGGCGGTGGTGCTGTTCCCGGCGACCACGTTGGCGGAGGCGGCCCCAGGCTCCCTGGAGGCGGAGATTGAGTACATCGACGCGCTGTCGAACAACGGCTACCCCGACTTCACCGAGGCCGTGATCGAGGCCGCGCAGAAGAAGTGGCCCGACGCCGGCGGCGTCCTCAAGGCCGCGCAGATCCGCGCCCAGCTGAGCGGCGGCAAGCAGGACGAGGTGGCCAAGGAGATCGCCAAGCGCCCCGACCAGAACTCCCTGGAGACCGGGTTGCTGAAGCTCGAGCTGGCCCGCAGCTACTACGCCTATTCCAAGTTCGCCGAGGCGGACAAGATCTACGCGGACTTCTTCAAGCGCTTCACCAAGGTGCCCGACAGCGCCAAGCGCTCCTACGTCAACGCCGCGCTCACCTACGTCCAGATGCTGAACAAGCTGGACCGCGCGAAGGATTGCCTGCCCTACTACAAGCTGGCGATGGAGCAGGCCCCCGACGAGGAGATCCAGCTCTTCGTCCGCGCCGACTACCTGAAGGCCCTCCTGGCCCAGGCCGAGCTCCTCCAGGGCGGCGAGCGCGAGAAGCTCCTGAAGGACGCCGACGCCATCGCCAACCAGATGGTGTGGCGCCAGGACCCCTATTTCGGCGACGCCATCAACGGCCTGGCCCACGTCAAGATGCTCCGCGGCGACGTCAAGGGCGCCCAGGAGATGATCAAGAATTACCTCAAGACCCTCATGGACATCCATGAGGAGTACAAGAAGAACGACCCCGACGGCTCCAAGGGCATCCTGCGCATGAGCCCCCTGCCGCAGTGCCGCTACCTCATCGGCTCCATGCTCTACAAGGAGGCCCAGGCCGAGATCGCCAAGGACAAGCCCGACGAGGAGCGCATCAAGAACCTCCTCCTGGGCGAGCGCGACCCGAAGACCCGCAAGCGCAACGGCCAGGGCGCCCTCAACCACCTCGTCAACGTCTACACCAACTATCCCGAGAGCCAGTCCGCGGCCGCCGCCGGCGAGGCGATGAACGCCATCGTCAAGATCATCAAGGACCGCTACGACACCGTCGTCAAGTTCTCCACCACCCCCGAGCAGGACGCCAAGGTGCGCCAGGCGCAGTACGTCGAGGCCGACGTGAAGTTCGACTCCGGCGACTGGAAGGGCGCGGCCGAGGCCTACAGCCGCGTCATCTCGCGCTACGGCCTGAACGCCGAGGCCCTCCCCCGCCTGGGCAAGATGATCCAGTGTTACGTGCGCGGCGGCACCCAGGGCTCCACCCTCTCGCCCGACGCCGAGATGAACGCCCGCACCGTGGCCTTGGCCGTCGCCGAGGGCTTCTCCGGCGTGCCCGACAGGCGCCTCCGCGACGCCGCCGGCTCCGAGGTCGGCCGCATCGCCGACTTCTTCGGCGAGGTGGGCCTGAAGCAGCTCCAGCGCGAGGTCAACGGCGCCTTCTTCCGCTACTACCCCAGCCATCCCGACGCCGCGCGCCGCCAGCTCGACAACGCCCAGGTCCTCGCCAAGAGCGAGACCGCCGGCGACGTCGACCAGGCCATCCGCATCCTCACCGAGATCAAGGACAAGGCCACCGAGCCCTCGCAGTTCGACGTCCGCCGCTCCGCGCTCGCCCAGCTCATCGCCATCCACAGTCCCTCCGGCGCCCGCCCCGACGTGGTCGCCGAGCTGAAGTGCGCCACCGAGCTGGTCACCCACTTCAAGCAGGCCGCCAAGCCCGGCATCGTCGGCGCCTCCGCCCAGCTCTCCCTCGCCGCGGCCTACCAGCACGCCGGCGACACCTACCGCAAGGCCAAGAACACCAAGGGCGCCACCCTCACCTACACCCGCGCCGCCCAGACCTACGAGGAGCTCATCGCGGAGCTCGCGAAGCCCGACAGCCGCTTCGTCACCACCGCGGAGGAGCGCGCGAAGGTCCCGACCTTCGTCTCCCAGGCCCAGATCTACCGCGGCTACTGCCTGCAGCGCATCCCCGCCACCGGCGACGAGGCCGCCGACAAGGCCCGCCGCGACGAGGCCCTCGCCTGCTACACCGACCTGCTCAAGCGCAACCCGAAGGACGCCCTCGCGCCCCACGCCCTCCTCCAGGTCGGCACCATCCTCTCCGGCAACGACGACGTCGCCGGCGCCCGCCGCGCCCTCGACCAGCTCCGCAAGGAGTTCCCCGAGTCCAAGGAGGCGAAGAACGCCATCCCGATGCTGGCCGCCGCGCTGGCCTCCTCCGGCCGCACCAAGCAGGCCGCCGAGACCTACGCCGAGATGTTCGGCAACACCGCCGCGTACTCCACCGCGCAGTTCATGGACGCCGCGCGCGCCCTCGACGAGGCCGGGCAGTACGGCCTCGCCGTCCAGGCCTGCGACATCGTCCTCAAGAGCGGCGCCGCCGCCTACGAGACCGCCGCCATGCTCCTGCGCACGCGCACCCTCAACAGCGCCGCGCTCGAGGCCAAGGACGACGCCACCGCCGCCGAGAACGCCACGAAGGCCTACCTCCAGCTCGAGGCCCTCATGGAGAAGTACGGCCGCACCACCGTCGCCATCGACGCCGAGCTGGCGCTGGTGACCGACGTCGCCCCCACCGTCATCGGCCTGCTCCCCAAGAGCCCCGCCCTCTGCGAGGCCGTCGTCTTCAAGGGCACCCCGAAGGACGACCGCCCCGCCGACGCCCAGGCCGCCCGAAACGCCCTCATTTCCGAGGTCAAGAACGCCGTCAAGTTCGTCACCGCCCAGCGCAAGGACTACGTCACCGCCGCGCAGCTCAACCTCGCCGTCGCCCAGGTCGCCGAGAAGGGCTTCGTCGCGGCCCGCGACAACGGCGCCGAGCCCGAGGCCCTGCGCGAGGCCGCCGGCTCCGCCCTCAACGCCTACACCGTCGCCATGTCGCCCGGCGTCAACCCCGAGACCCGCCAGGTCGTCCCCGTCGACGACCCCGCCGTCACCGGCTACGTCCAGGCCGCCTACGTCGGCTACATCCGCCTGGCCGGCGAACGCGCCAGGCTCGGCGCCGACGACGCCGACCGGAAGGCCTTCTTCGGCGACGTCGTCACCTTCGGCAACGACTACCTCGCCAAGTTCCCCAACGGCAAGGACGCGGGCTACGTCAAGACCCAGGTCCAAATCGCCGCCCAAAACGATTGAGGCCTCACACAACGCTCACGGATTTGATACACTAAGGAACAGATGCCATGAATACGCTTCGCAACACGTTCGGCGCCCTGTGCGCGATTCTGCTGGCGGCCACCGTCGGCGCGGCGGATCTCAAGCCCACCGGCACGGTCTATCTGACCACCGGCGGTTCCTCCGAGGGCACCATCCAGTGGCGCCGCAGTTCCAAGACCTACGTCGTCACCACCGGGCGCAGCACCTCCACCTTCTCGGAAGACCAGGTCGAGCGCGTCGACGTCAAGCCCCCCGCCCAGCTCGACGCCCTCGCCAAGCGCGTCGCCTCCGGCTCCAACCTCTCCGCGGCCGTCAAGTCCCTCGAGGAGATCGCCGACGCTTACGACCACCTGACCTATGACCTCGTCGCCACCCGCTGGCTCGCCGAGGCCTACCTCAAGCAGGGCAACGCCAAGGAAGCCGTCTCCGCCTGCGAGAAGGTCATCCGCAACCAGCCCGAGGCCGCCTACGCCGGCGAGATGGCCGTCCCCTACTGGGCGGCCCTCCGCAAGACCAACCAGACCGGCAAGCTCCAGGGCTTGCTCGACAAGGCCATCGCCTCCGGCGACCGCGTCTCCGCGGCTTCCGCCCTCGTCGCCCGCGGCGACGCCGCCCTCGGCGCCGACGACGCGGCCGCTTCCTCGGCCGCCAACTGCCAGGTCGCCCTCCGCGATGGCTACCTCCGCGTGATCCTGCTCTACGCCGACCCCGCTTCCGAGGCCTATCCCGAAGCCCTCTACAAGGGCGCCCAGGCCTTCAAGAAGATGGGCCAGTCCAGCCGTGCCACGCAGCTACTCGACACGCTGAAGGCCGAGTGCCCCAATTCCCCTTGGGCCCGTAAGTAACCCACCCCCTTTCCCAATCCAACCGAGGAAACAACGATGAAGAAGATGATGATGGCTCTGGCGGTCTCCGCCCTCATGTTCGGCGCGGTTTTCACCGCGGGCTCAGTCTACGCGCAGGATGCGGCGGCCCCCGTCGCCCAGACCGAAGGCGCGAACCAGCAGGGCGAGGCGCCCCAGGAGACGACCTTCTGGATGGTCGTGTTCGGTTCCGGCTGGGTCGGCGTCGTCCTTTGGGCCGCACTCTTCGCCTCCGGTATCTTCGCGACCTACTTCATCATCGACGGCTTCATCCTCGTCCGTCCCACCAAGATGATGCCCCAGGGCCTCACCGACCAGGTCAAGGAGGCGATGGACCAGGGCGACGTCATGCGCGCCATCGAGATTTGCGACAAGGACCCCTCCTCCATGGCCAAGATCCTGAAGGCCGGCTTCGCCCACGTCGAGGAAGGCTTCGACGTGATCGACGAGGCCATCGGCGCCGCCGCGGACATCGAGATCGAGCAGATGATGCAGCGCCTCAACTGGATCTCCGTGTGCTCCTCCCTCGCCCCGATGCTCGGCCTGCTTGGCACGGTGCAGGGCATGATTCTGACGTTCGCCACCATCGCCATCCAGGGCGTCGAGATCTCGTCCCTCTCCATGACGATTTCCCAGGCGCTCTACACGACGGCCGGCGGCCTCGTCGTCGCCATCCCAGCCATCACCTTCTTCTACGCTCTGCGCAACACCGCCAACCGCCTCGTCCTTCGCATGCAGGTCGTCACCAGCGACCTCATCAAGAACCTGCGCAACGTCGAGGTCGTCGAAGAGTAAACGGCGGATGCTTGGGGCGGCGCGCCCCCTGCGCCCGCCCCTCACCCACAGGCATCCACAACCGGAGGCTCTCCCATGGCCAAGAAGAAAAAGAACTCACGCGAGAATGATGGCGCGTCCCTTGACATGACGCCGATGATCGACGTCGTCTTCCAGCTCATCATCTTCTTCGTCGTGACCCTGAAGACGGCCGACACCGTCAACCCGGACATCGTGCTGGAGTACGGCAAGAACGGCCCCGACCTTCGGGAACTCCTCAAGGAAAACCAGGCGACGCCGCCCATCACCATCGAGGTGCGCACCTACACCACCGTGACGGACTTCCTCAAGACGGCCTTCGCCAGCCGCGGCGAGCCCGTCCGCACGGGTTGCGTCATCTCCATGAACGGCGCCATCCTCTCCGAGAGGCAGCTGAGCGACATCCTCAAGCGCCTCACCGCCCAGCGCGGCACGGGCTTCCCCGTCCTCATCCGCGCGGACAAGGACACCAAGCACGAGGACGTCCGCCGCGTGATGAACGTCTGCGCCGTCGCGGGGCTCTGGAAGCTCTCCTTCATCGCGATGGTCGAGCCGGGCGAGGCCCCCAAGAACTAAGGAAGGCGCGTTATGGCAAAAAGCAAACGGACCAACTCCGGAGACGGCGCCGCGCTCGACATGACGCCGATGATCGACGTCGTCTTCCAGCTCATCATCTTCTTCGTCGTCACCATGCGTCAGGAGGACATCCTGTCGCACCTTGACGCGATGGCGCCCGCCGGCTCCACCAACACCAATCCCAGCGAGCAGCTCGACCTCATCACCATCGATGTCTACAACCCCAGGCAGGGCGGCATCGGCCTGATGTTCAACCAGTCGCCCGTCTCCAACCTGGAGCAGCTGGACCGCGCCATCGAGCGCGCCGCCCGCAACAGCAAGGAATCCACCGTCATGCTCCGCTGCACCTCGGATTCCCCGCACCGGCTCCTGGTCCAGGCCCTGGATCTGTGCAACAAGCATGGGATGAAGAACTTGGCCATCTTCACCGTCGAGGTCAAGTAAAGGACGGGCGCGAACAAGCCGCTTTGGAGGATTTGCGATGGCAGACAACGAGACGATTCCGCCCCCCGAGCAGTCGGAGTTGACGCGCGACGATCTCATCAAGATGATCGATGAGGAGGGGCGCTCCTATCCCCGCCGCATCGTCGATATGTTCAAGGGCCTCCGCCAGCCGAAGGACTCCCTGGACTACAAGAAGGCGATGATCGAGCTCCAGCGCCTTGGCGCGCCGTTGGGCTCCATCCTCCTCTTCTCCTTGATCCTCATCGTGATGAGCGTCATGAAGATCACGGCTGAGGAGAAGCCCCCGGTCATCGTCACCGAGATCGTCGAGGCCGTCGAGCCCGAGGAGCTCGAGGAGATCGAGGAAGAGCCCCCGCCGCCGCCCGAGGAAATCCCCGAGCTCACCGAGGAGATGGAGGTCACCGACGTCCCCGTCAACATCGACGCGCCGCCCACCACCTCCGAGATCCAGTCGCCCGCCCCCGCCCCCGTCGACGCGGTCGCCATCACCCCCTCGCCCATCAAGATGCCCGGCGTCTACGCCAGCCGTTCCTCCGGCGTGCGCGGCGCCAAGATCGGCTCCTACGGCCTGGGGCAGACCGAGGCCCTCGTCTACGGCTTCCTCCGCTACCTCAAGAAGACCCAGAAGCCCGACGGCCGCTGGGACAACGGCACCGTCTCCACCGGCGCCACCTCCCTTGCGCTCCTCTGCTTCCTCGCCCATGGCGAGGTCCCCGGCAAGAGCGAGGAGTTCGGCGACACCGTCGAGAAGGCCATCCGCTGGCTCCTCAACGACCAGATCAAGACCGAGGCCGAGATCGACCACCGGGACGCCCCGCGCAAGGGCGGCAGCCACGCCTGGCGCCGCGGCGAGATCGGCTACTTCAAGGGCCGCGACGCCTGCAACTACGCCCACTTCCTGGCCGTCTACGCCCTCTCCGAGGCCTACGCCATGACCCAGGTGCCGGACATCAAGACCGCCCTGGAGCGCGCCATCCCCCACATCATCAACGGGCAAAACGCCCAGGGCGGCTGGTACTACAACATGGACGCCTCGTGCCCCACCATCGACACCTCCTACGCCAGCTGGGCCGTCCAGGCGCTCAAGGCCGCCAAGCTCGCCCACGTCGGCGACCAGCAGGCCATCATCGCCACCCTCAAGAAGGCGACCCGCGGCCTCATGGAGCTCTACCACCCCAACGACGGCTCCTTCGGCTACACCACGCGCGGCGCCGAGAAGAACGCCTACGACGGCCTCACCGCCCCCTGCGTCCTCGCCCTCCAGATGCTCGACCAGGGCGACTCCGAGGCCGCCCGCAAGGCCCTCACCTACATGAGCAAGTGGGGCCCGACCTTCGACAAGAAGAAGTTCAAGAGCAACAGCAGCCCGCAGTACTACTGCTACTACCTCTCCCAGGTTCGTTTCAACCAGGGTGAGAACCATCCCCAGTGGAAGGCCTGGCACAACCAGCAGAAGCGCCTCTACACCGCCGCCGCCATCACCATCCCCAAGGAGGCCTCCGGCTACAAGGACCACGAAGGCAAGCCGCAGTACGTCACCTTCTGGCCGCGCAAGGGCGCCAAGCACAAGTTCGGCACCGAGGGTGGCCCCATCGACGACCTGCAGCGTCTGCGCGGCCTCTCCGACACCCGCAACGGCGCGCGTCTCGGCATCCCCGTCGAGCAGCTCGTCAACCAGGACGCCGCCACCAGCGAGTGGGAGGGCTCCAAGTCCGACATCATCTCCAGCTGCTTCACCGCCCTCCAGCTCATGGTCTACTACCGCAACAGCCCGCTCTCCAAGGGCGCCCTCACCTCCATCGAGGCCGAGGCCGAGGTCGAGGTCAGCGAGGGCGGCGCTGAGGCAGTCGAGCTGGAC